>JACQWN010000452.1 GCA_016209245.1 Bacteroidia bacterium | reverse complement strand
CTGATACAGGCGATAAAGGAAGATAGAAAACACAAAAATAATAATAAAGCCAGCCAGAAAAGAAAAAATAAGGATTCGCTGTTTTTTACTTTCTTCATTTTTACGGGCTATGGTTTCGTTTTGTAGTAGTTTTTCTTTTTCAAGTTTCTGTATAGTTAATTCTCTTTTCTCGGCTTCGTATTGTGCCTGCATTTTAGCAAGGGCTTTGGTTTTTTCTTCAGAAAATATCGTATCTTTTGTTTCTATGAAAATTTCGGCATATTCAAGGGCTTTTTTGTAGTTGCCAAGACCTTTGTAAGCTTTTTGTAAAGCGCTTGCAGCATAATAAACCCGTGTAGCAGATTTAATTTCTTTTGCGAGAGCCATGGCTTTCTGACCATACTCCAGCGCTTTTTTCAGGCGGACCTCCCGCCCGCCCATCCCTTGGTGTTCCAAACTATCGGCCTGCCTTATTTCAAGCTTAGCTATATTGCCATATACAATGGCTATCCCGTTTTTGTCCTGTAATTCTTCGTCTATTTTCAGTGATTTCAGAAAATAGTCTATCGCTTGAGCGTAGCTGCCCTGTTCATAGTGAACGATGCCGATATAAAGCAGAGAATTAGCTTTGAGAGATAGAAATTGTTTGATGTTTTGAGAGATTGCTTCGTTCCTCGCAATGACGGCTTTATTGATGTTTTTGTCTGCCAAATCCAGGGCTTTTTGGTAAAAGAATAAAGCGGAATCAGGAACATTATTATATTGCTCTCCTATTTTCAGGTACGTTTTTATTCTTGTAGTGTCATGGGTGGCTTTGTTATATTCTTTCCACAGGGAATCGAGTATTTTTTGTTTTTGCGCATGTAATTGAATTGCAAATTGCCAAAAGAAAATTGTAAATATTAAAATTGATTTTGGCATGCGGAGACGTTGCATGCAACGTCTGTACGTACCAATCAGACATATACAAGGTCTGTATTTATCAATAATGATTTTATTTTTCAAAGTTTCAATTTTTTATTTTTTTTTCAAAGATAATTGTTTAATTTGTTTATGACGCAAATTTTTGTATATTTGCAGAATAATATACTTTTTAATATGACTAATCAGTTACATCAATCAGAAGAGACTCCCAGCTTTGAAAAAGTATGGTTACTGATCCAGGAAACAGACAGGATCCTTACGGAAAAATTTCAGGAAACAAGAGAACAAATGAAGGAAACAGACAGGATCCTTACGGAAAAGTTTCAGGAAACTGATAAAAAATTTCAGGAAACCGATAAAAAAATAAAAGAGCTTGCAGACCTCTTCACGGGACAATGGGGAAAACTTGTGGAGGCTTTACTTGGTCCTAACTGCATTAAACTTTTTCAGGCAAGAGGCATTGCTATTTCACAAACCCATCCAAACGTTCATGTGTCACGTGGTGGTAAAAACATGGAGATTGACATCCTGCTCGTGAATGATACCGAAATAGTAATAGTTGAGATTAAAACAACAGCAAAAATCAGTCACATAAAAAAATTAATCAAAACCCTGAAAGAATTCAAAACATTTTTCCCGCATTATTTCGGATGCAAGGTATATGGTGCTGTCGCAGCATTAAAATATTATGAAGAAAGCGATAAATACGCTGAAGGCAAAGGATTGTTTGTAATTCATTCAAGAGGAGAGGGATTGCTTGAAATAAAAAATGTACAAGGTTTTAAACCAAAGGAATTTTAAATTCTAAGTTACTATTCACCCATCTCTCTGAAATAAGCCACGAATTTCACCCTGTTTGGCTAAGAACCCAATAATTCAGTGAAATTCACTATTTGAACAATTCAGAATGATTTGAGTGTGTAACAAATCGGGGAAATAAATAATCAAAGTAATCAAATGGAAAGAAAATATCCCAGAAAATTATCTGCCGGCGATAACAATACAGTTATTGTTCTCAGTGATACTGAAGTCGCCAAGTTGTTTACCGGGGATACCCGTTCCGATATTGGTTCTGAAGCCGCGAAGATGAAATATGCCAATGAAATAAACGATTTGGTTGTTAAGTTCATTCGTCTTGATTATGATCAGGCGCTCGATACCGAGATGCTTGTAATGGAAAGAATCCACCCTCTTGATTTCAGGTCATATGAAGTAGAAATCAGAGAACTTTGGATTAACACTTTTGAAGACCAGCTTAAAGAGCTTCATAATGCCGGCTTTGTACACAGGGATTTAAAAAGGCCATCTATTATCGGAGGGATGGCTTATGACAATATTTTGTTATCTGAAACAGGTTTACGGCTTATAGATATTGGAATATCTGCCCTTAAATCGCAGGTCAGCGATAAAATTTTTGAAAAATATCTTGAACTGGAAATAAAAGAAATGCTTGAATTCAAAGAATATTTTTTAAGCAGATAAATCAGAAATCCTATATAAACAATTCCATATGATTTAGCATAATCCTGACATTATATTTATCTTCAATATGCTTAGCCAGTCTTTCGGCACAGTAAACCGACCGGTGCTGCCCCCCAGTGCATCCAAAGTTTACAGTCAAGCTGGTAAAATCCCTTTCAATATATTTTTCAATTGATTGGTCAATAATGGCAAAAACATTTATAAGAAAAGTGTAAACTTCATGACTTTTTGCAAGATAATTAATTACTTTTTGGTCTTTTCCTGTAAGTTGCTGATATTCTTCATATTTTCCCGGATTTGGCAATGCCCTGCAATCAAATATATATCCGCCGCCATGCCCCGAATTATCAGCAGGAATGCCTTTAGGATATGAAAAGCTGTTTATTGTAACCTGTAAAATATTGGGTTTGTCTTTTTTTGTAATATATTTTTTTAATTCTTCGGCATTTTCAATTTTTTCAAGAATTTTGATTAATGAAGGTATTTGAACAGGGAAACAAATATTTTTCAAAATCCACCTGACATTTTCCACTACGAAAGGAATGCTCGAGAGAAAATGCTCTTTTTTTTCATAAAACCCTCTGAAGCCATAGGCGCCCATTGCCTGAAGCATACGGATAAGAACATAGCCGTAGAAATGTTCCATGAACCTGTCTTTGCTGACTTTAGTAATCCGGTTGGCTGCATCAAGGTAATGATTTATAAGTTGTAAACGTACAGGATTTGGGATTGCAGCACGCGCCTGAAAAAGTAATGAAGCCACATCATATTGAAGAGCGCCTTTTCTGCCCCCCTGATAATCAATGAAATATAATTTATTATCAAGGAGCATGATATTGCGGGTCTGGAAATCGCGGTAAAGAAAAAAATCACAATCGGCCAGTAGAAGAAAATCGGATAAAGCATGAAAGTCTTTTTCAAGCTCATGTTCGTTAAACGGCACTTTAGCCAGCTTCAGAAAATAATATTTAAAATAATTCAAATCCCATAACATAGATTGTTTGTCGAAAGCAGCTCTTGGATAGCAACAAGAATAGTCAAGGCCACACCCGCCGATTATCTGAAAACAGGCAAGGGCTTCCATTACTTTTTTATATATTTCAAATAATGATTCGGGAAAGCCGTTATCTTGATTTAATTCATTAACACGGGCATACAAAGTTATATCACCGAGGTCGCTAATCAGATAAATGTTGTTTTGAACGTCTTGACCAAGAATTTCCGGCACAGGTAATCCCTTTGAATAAAAATGCTTTGTAAAGCAGATAAAGGCGTAATTTTCTCTTATATCTTCATTATACACGCCAATAGCAGATTTGCTGCAACCCTTAATCCGGAAATATTCACGGTATGAGCCGGAAGGAGGCAGCGGTTCGATTATGATTGCCTGCTCGCCCGACCATTGCTCAAATAAGGCGCAAAGGGCTGTCTCTTTTAATGTACTTGTCATATCTTAAATCTTAATAATGAGCTTGTAAAGCTTATCTGAACGACGGACAAATGCTTGAACCGGAATAGAACATATTTGTGATTTTACTGCTGTTTGAACCGGCAGCAAATCTGTCCTGATTTCAGTAATATTCATTTCGATTACCCCTGTTGTTGGACCGATAATCAGTATTTCATCATTAATATTTAGTTCCCCGCTTTCAATCAAGACTTCCGCCACATGTAGCTTTGTAAAGTAATTTTTGATTTTTCCGATATATTCCTTTGTTTTGGTTGCCTGTGAGCCATATTGATTGCTCCATTCTCCCAATTTTTCCCCAAGATAATATCCATCCCAGAAACCCCTGTTAAATACGCTTTTTAACCTTTCGCGCCATTCTGCAATTTTTTCAGGGGTATAAGCACCGGTAAAAATAGAATCAATCTCCTCGCGATAGCACTTTGTAACCATTTTCACATACTCGGGTGAACGGGCGCGGCCTTCAATTTTCAGCACACTGACTCCTGCATTAATAATTTTATCGAGAAAATGAATAGTGCATAAATCTTTCGGCGACATTATGTATTCATTATCAATCTCGAGCTGATAATTCGATTCCTTTTCGGTGACGATATAACCTTTTCTGCATGTCTGAAGGCAAATGCCACGGTTAGCGGAATTATTACTTTCATGCAGACTAAGATAGCACTTCCCTGAAACTGCCATACATAATGCCCCGTGGATAAAAATTTCAAGCTTCATCAGGTTTCCGGAAGGTCCTCTTAATTTTTGCTTTTTAATTTTTCGTGCTATACCTGCAACTTGTTGTAATGTAAGCTCACGTGCAAGTACAACAACATCGGCATAACCGGAATAAAATTTTAATGATTCAAAATTGGATATATTTAATTGAGTTGATAAATGCAGCTCTATATTTTTCCCCCGTATATATTCGATGGCTGCTTGGTCGGTAGCCACTATTGCATTTATTCCAACATCTTTTGCGGCATCTATAATATGCTTCATCTTACGGATTTCATGGTCATAGATAATTGTATTTAAAGTCAGGTAAGTTCGCAGATTATATTCTTGTGCAAGCCGGATAATTTGTTTCAGGTCACGGGTTGTAAAATTATTAGCGGAGCCGGCCCGCATATTCAGTTGCTCAACTCCAAAGTAAACCGAAGTTGCACCGCCCTGAATAGCCGCCATCAGCGATTCATACGAACCGGCAGGGGCGCTGAGGTCAATATCTCCCCGAATTTGTTTCATGGTGTAAAAATAATATTTTGTGGAAATATTATTTTTATTATATTTTTTTTTCAATTTATTATAGATGTCAGACACTTTTAATTATAAATTGTATAAGAGTTCCATTTTATACACCGTTTAGTGTATAAAGCGGAATTTTATTCCGTAAAGAAATAAGTTATGCACAATTCAGGTTCTTTGACAAGCAATGAAAAAAAATGAAGATAACTAAAACGCTGTTAATCAATGAAAATAGTTTTAGTTATACATAAGGGGTCAAAAGAAAAACAACCTGACAAAAAGTAGATTGATAAAACCCCGCCAAAAAAGGAATATATGAATTAAAAAAAATAATTTTGACAGATAGAAAAAAAAGAGTATTTTTGATAACCTTAAAATGAATATATTTTGTACATTTGTAACCATAAATCAAATAAATAAAAACTATAAATAATGAGTAAAGTAAACCCAAAAATAGATTTGGCATTCAAAAAGTTGTTTGGAAGCGAAAAAAATATCAATATTTTAAAATCGTTGCTCAACTCTATATTGCCAAAAAATGAACAAGTCACAACATTGGAATTAAAAAATCCATACAATCCGTCAGATTATGCAAGCGGAAAATTATCTTATTTAGACATTAAAGCACAGGACGAAAATAAAAAGTGGT
>JACQWN010000451.1 GCA_016209245.1 Bacteroidia bacterium | reverse complement strand
TAAATACAAAAAGGCAGTTCCCTCTTACATTAAAAAGCACTGCAAGGGGGCAATATAATTATGTGATTACAATATCTGAAGAATTTTCTGTTGTAACACCGGAAACAAATATTTCACTTAAAAATAATGTAGGTTCAGTGCAAATTAAAATCTGCAAAACAGAAAGAGGGACAGTTTACAAAAGAGAAATCAATATTGATAAAAATATCATCCTACCTGATGAATACGACGACTTTCGTAATTTAATGCTTATCTGGTATGATAATAAGTACAGGCAGGTAATAATTAAGGAGGTAGTAGGCAGTAGGCGATGCAGAGACACGGTGCACCGTGTCTGTACAGGTTCCTGACAGAGTTTGTCCGTTTTAGCGGGCGGGGGTTAAATAATTAAAATCAGTTACCATAATATTAAAAATTTCCATTGCAGTTTTTGTAGTTGTAAAAGCGACCTCCTCTGTTGAGAGCTTTTTCAAAAGCGCAATACTTTCGGCAATATATGGAAGATAGGAAGCTTCATTACGCTTACCACGGAATGGAACAGGTGCAAGATATGGTGCATCGGTTTCCAAAACAATATTATTCAAATCGGTTTCTTTAACAACCTTTTGAAGTCCTGAATTTGGATAAGTAACAACACCGCCAATACCGATTTTAAAACCCATTTCAATTACCTTGCTTGCCTGCTCAAGATTCCCGCTGAAACAATGAAAAACACCATTATATATTTGAAAATCAACATTTTTTAATGCATCAAAAACTTCCTTAAAAGCATTTCTCACGTGAACAATAACTGGTAAGTGAAACTTTTCGGCTAATTTTATTTGTTCAATAAATGCCTTTATTTGTTCATGAATAAAAGTTTTATCCCAATACAAATCAAAGCCGATTTCACCTATGGCATAAAATTTATGTTTTTCAAGCTCTTGTTCAATGATATATAGCTCGTCAGAAAAATTTTTTTTGACAGATGTAGGATGCAGTCCGAGTGCAGGATAACAATATGCAGGGTATTTATTCGACAAATTGAGCATCGGTTCAATTGTCGAGCTGTTGATATTCGGCAGCAACATTGCACCGACATTGCAACCAACAGCACGTTTTACAACATCATCTCTGTCGTTATCGAATTGTTTAAGAAAAAGATGAATATGTGTATCTATTAGCGTCACGATTATATTTTATTTTGATAGAAATTTGGAATGTAGAGATGTTGCATGCAACGTCTCTACATTCCAAATTTCTATCAAACAGGTATATATACTTTTCCGGGTAAACTTTTAATTAATCCTGCAAATTCAAGATTCAGCAATATAAATGATACCATGCCGACCGGAATCGTTGCTTTCTGACTAATTAGGTCAATAGTGATTTTTTCAGATTCCTGTATTATTTTCAGCACTGATTTATCATTTTCCGACAATGTGACAAAAAGTTCTTTTTGTTTTGGTTCAGGCTTCTGTGGTTTTATATTCCATCCCAATTGATATTCGATATCTGAAACATTTTCGATTAATGCAGCTTTATTGGTTTTAATCAGCCGGTTACATCCGGCGGAATAACGGTCATTAATTCTGCCCGGGACGGCAAATACATCTCTGTTGTATGACATGGCAATATCGGCAGTTACCAAAGCTCCGCCTTTAATTCCCGATTCTACGACAATTGTTGCATCGGCAAGTCCTGCAATAATTCTGTTGCGGCGTAAAAAGTTCTGTTTTTCAAAAGGCGCCGATGTAGTAAACTCGGTTATTAAAGCGCCCTGACCGGCAATCTTTTTGGCAATTTCACGATGCTGTATAGGATATATCTTATCAAGCCCATGACCAAAGACGGCAATAGTTTTTAAGCCATTATCAAGTGCCGCTTTATGGGCTGAAATATCAATGCCAAAAGCAAGACCGCTGATAATTACCGGGGCATGCCCCCGTTCTGTCATTTCTTTTACCAGCTTTGCAGTAGCTTCTTTTCCTTCCCTTGTTGCACTGCGGGTTCCGACAATGCTGACCGCCTTGCTTGCCTTCCATGCAGGTTCACCTTTTATATACAGAATAATTGGTGAATCGTTGCAGTGCTTAAGCCGTTCGGGATAGTCATCATCAAGATAAAAGCAGGAAACAATATTATATTTTCTGATAAATTTTATTTCTTCTTCTGCTGTTTTCAGCACTTTGCTTTCTAAAATGCTTTGTGCAAGATTATCGCCAATCCCCGGAATTTTAACCAATTTTCTTTTCTTCTCACTAAAAATACCTTCGACACTGCCAACATAAGCTATAAGTCGTTTTGCCAGTATACAACCTATTCCGGGTATCAGACTAACGCCGATTCTGTACAATAATTTCTCGTCTGAAACGTTCATTATTAAACGGTTATGGAGAATACTGTATTAGATTTTTTGAGAAAAATTTGACAAAGAATCAATAATTTGCTTTTTTTCTGTTTTATTCAGAGAAGTAATACTAACAGGGGGATACTTTGCAATTCCTTTTGCGGTTTTCCTGAACAGGATTATTTCTTTTCTGTGTCCGAAAAATGATTCAATAAGCTCGAAATGCTTGAATTCTTTTTTGGGAATTTCGATTGAATTACGCTCCCTGCTATACATCCTGAGCGAAAAATACCTGAGTATGAGCATCGTACCTTCGTCACAATAGTAAATATAATTTAACTTTAACTGTAATATATATATATTTATCAACAAATAAATACCGGCTAAAATCACAATATACCCATAATTGGGGATACCAAATACAGGTTTTTTGAAAATGTCAAGTAAAAAGACTAAGATTATTGCTATTGCAAATCCAATGGTAAGAAATAACCGGATTTTTCTTGCTTTAATAATTGTCTGACGATTGTCTATTTTCATAATTCAAGTATATTGATTCTATGCCGTAAAACTGATTAAAAATTTTTGATAAAAATACTTTTTTTCTATTATTATGTGTAAATAATTTCTTGGTCATCTTGAAAAATGCCAAAATTTTTTTTTTTTTTTTGTATTATATTAAAAATAAGATAATTTTACAACCTAAAATTTTACTAACAATTTTTGAACATTATGAGAAAGCATCTGATTTACATATTGTTAGCCATATTTCTTATTTCTACTGCCTTATTGACAGGTTGTTTGAAAAAGGGAGACGAGGACCCCTTTGTCTCGTTACGAACAAGAAAGGCACGGGTTGTCGGGAATTGGACTATAACCGACAAGATATATGATGTAATAATAAAATATCCTGGTGGCGAGAGCGTTGATTCTACTTTCACACTTTCAGGCACCAGTTGTTCGGTTCGGGAAGCATGGCATCAAATGAAGAAAGATACAATTCATAACTGGAAAGGTTCAGTTACCGAAGCAACATTTGAATTTGATGAGGATGGGGGAATGCAATTATATGTCGTATTTAATATTTCCAGAGACAGTATTAATGTAACACAAGAAGACTGGACTTACGAAACGTTTTGGAAACGTGAATACAGGTGTGATTTCCGGGGAACATGGAATTTTTTGAATAAAATAGATAATTATAAAAATAAAGAGCGCATTACATATGTCTGGACAACTATGATAACTACGGTTACATATGATTCTACTGTGACTGTTACTGATGCTGATGGAAATATTGATATACGTTATTTCCCATCTCAAATGAACGAAGCAAGAAAATATGCAAATGGACAGGTAGCTGAAATTTGGGAACTTATACAGTTACGTAATAAAGCCATTAAGCTTTTCAGAGATATAAACGAAGACTGGGTTTATAAATTCCAGGATTCCCAAGGTAATTTTAATACAAATTCATTAGTCGTTACCGGGTTAGAATCTATGACATTAACGGCAAAAGAATAAATTTTAGAGCTTGATATTAAAGCAGGTATCTTCAGAAGTTTCCTTTAAACGATTAAGCGCCTTTTCGGCGGCATTTTGCTCGGCTTCTTTTTTTGAAAACCCTTTGCCGGTTCCATAATTTTGATTTTCTACCAGTGCAATTGATGTAAAAAAGGAAGGCGAGGTTGCTGTTTCACTGGTTTCAAAGACAACAATCTTTTTATTCTTCTGGCACAATTCTACAAGAATGCTCTTATAATTAAAATCCTGAGCTTCCAATTCCTGAAAATCAATAAATTTTTTGATGATTTTTTTTAATACAAACTTCTGGGCTTTTAAGTAACCTTTATCGAGGTAAACAGCGCCAATTAGCGCTTCGAGGGTATTTCCGGAAAGATGCTTACCTTCGTGCCGTCCAATATTAGCAATAATTAAATTGTCGAGCCCGATTTTTGAAGCAAGCATATCCATATTTTCGCGGTTAACAATTTTCGACTTCATTTTAGTTAAAAAGCCCTCATTTCTGTAAGGGAAATGATTGTAAAGATAATCGGCGATAATTGTATCGAAAACGGCATCGCCTAGATATTCGAGCCGT
>JACQWN010000450.1 GCA_016209245.1 Bacteroidia bacterium | reverse complement strand
GGTATTTCAATTTTTATTTTGAATGGATACTGGTCTTTTTTAGGTTTAATTTCCTTGCTAATCTCAAAATAGGCATTTTCGGTATCTTCTTCAATGAATATTGCATTTTCAAGAATTTCCTGAAACAGTCGCCGTAGCGTATCAATTTTGCTATAGAAAGTATCTAAATCTTTTGCAATATCGCTTTTAACGTCAGATAATGTTTTTTCTAAATCTAAAATAATCTGCTTAATATTATCCGATTGTTCTGTATAAGTATTTATGCTATGCAAATTTGTTTTTTCTGCGATAAGATCTTTGTATGCATTTTCGATACTTTCTAATGCGCCTTTTTCTTTTAATCTCAAATATAATTCGCTTCTTTCTTTCTCAAAAATTGAAATAGAATTAAGTATTTCATTTATTTTTTGTTGAACCTGATTTTCTTTTTTTACAAGGAACTTATTACGGTTCTCAAGAATTTCCGATTTAAAAGAAATAATTTCATCAAGTGTTTTTTTGACTAAATCGCCGAATGTAGTGTAAACTTCATTGTATAGTTTTTGAATTTGTAATGAGTCAACCGTTTGGCTTTGTCCGTAACTTTCGCGAAGTTTACGCAATTGCAGATTATAACCGTGATGTTCTTCTAATTTTTGATTTATTTTCTTTGTGATTTCAATTAATTGGATTTCTATGTTTTTATAATTTTCAATGAATTTATAATCACTTAAACTTTTTTCAAGTATTTGAATTCTGTTTTCTATTTTAATTTTATCAGATTTGAATTCATCTATTGTTTTGCCTTTTTGCGCTTTTACGGTATTTTCAATTTCAGAAACTGCATTGCCTTTTGCCCGATAATCGGAAGCAATATTCCTGAAAATTAATAAATTTTTTGTGGGTAGATTTAGCAAAAAGAAATTGTAAATTGAAATATCATTGGTGTTTAACCCTGTTGCACCAATGAAATTCAGCGGGTCGAAACGTTTTTGGTGGTTTACATCATCTTTGATAAAAAAATTCATCAATGTTCTAAACCTGTTGCCTTCAAAGAAAATTTCATTATCGGTAATTGGGAAAAATAAATTCGTTAATACAGATTTCAATTCTGTTTTCTCAAATTTTTCATGACTATTCGGATTTTTTCCAAAATATATTTCTGCCTTTTTATCAAAGTATCTTGTGATAAAATATTTTTTATTTTTTATTTCAAACTCTAAAGTAATTGAATGGTTATCTTCCCTTAAAAAATCGTATTTTGAATTAAAAAATATTTTTTCTGCCTTTTCAGAAAGCAATGTAAAATCAATCAGGCGTACTAATGTTGATTTGCCAATACCATTAATACCTTTTGCCTCTCTATCACCGGAATACTTGCCAAGAATAATATTGATTCCGGGTTCGAAAGTAATATTTTCGAGAAGTAAATTTGTTTCGGAATATAATCTTTTCAGCATATTATAATTTTAAAAAAGCGACCCTTGTATAAGTTGAATTTTCCTTTCATGTAATTTAATTTTATAATCCTTTGATTCAATAATACCCATAGCATACAAAAAAGCAAGCGCGTTAATAAACATGTCGGGGGTGCGTTTATCAGATTTTTTTAAAAATTCTTCAAGAACCGTTTCTACTAAAACGTAATTGTCTTTCCTCCCCTTCGTTTTAAGAAGGCTAACAATATCTGTCCCAACAACCATAAGGTTTAATGATAAATCGCTTTCGGGATGCGGGAGTATCATTTTATTATTCTGTTTTAGTTTTATTTCCGATAATACACTGCTCGAAATGGTATAATAATACGGCAGTGATGAAATACCTGTAATCATCGTCTTTTTCGTTGGCAAACATTCTAAGATAATTTTCAACCATAATTTTCAACCTCTCTTTAAAAGAGCCATTTGCATTTTTATAGTCGGTTTGAATTCTGAGTTTTATTTTTCCCTGTTGATCCGATTCATAGTTTTTTATAAGGGAATCTATTTTTGAAAATTCCTCAATAACCGTTTCTAATTCACTTATAGCAGCCTCAACGTCATCTGCTTTGTAATTGATTTGAATTTTATCAGGATAATTAACGGGTTTTTTATAAGTTAATTGAGTATTTGGGTCAATGGTTGTGCCTTTTAATAAATCTTCCAGTATTTCACTTAAATACTCCTGTGTAAAATATTGTTTTATGTCAATATTCAAATGTTGGGCAATTTTCCGACGTTTAAAACTGTCAAACTCATTTTCGATGATAGCCATTATCTGGTCTATACCAAAAGGAATAGAACCTTTATGTAAATAATCAATCAATTTCTTTATTCCTTTTTTGTCCTAATTGTTTGGCATTTTGTTTAGTTACTACCTTTTTCCCTGATTTTTCTTCAATTTCTCTCCTCGTATTACCTGCAATGGTTCCACCCTGTTTTGCAATTTTTCTACTACCTTCAAATGTTTTCGGGGTTTTTTCTTTTGAGATTTCCGTTGTTGAAGCTTCTGCAAGCATATTTAGTACCAATTCCAGGTTAGTCATATTGTCTCGTAAATTTTCTTTTTTGAGATATTTAAATGCTTTGTATTGCTTAGTTGTAAACCCGCTCCATGCTTTTGTAATTTCATCGGTGAGTATGGCATATTCCTGCCCTTTTTGTATCCCGCGATTTTCCCATTCATCAGTTAGTTCTTTTCGTACTTCAATGCTTTTGAGACGTTGGTTTATCCATTCTTTCGAATAGCCCTTTCGCAAATAGGTTTCCATCAGGCGGTCAATACCTTTTTCAGGGTCTTCAATTTCGTCAATGCGTTCGCTGCCTACCCGTGCAAGCCATAATTTAAAAGGTTCCGCTTTTTTAGATGGAATGGATTGTATTAGGCGTAAAAGCTGTTCTGTATCGGCGACATCGGTAAAACGCATTTTGCCATCGGCTGCCGGCATTTTCAAACCGTGACAATTCGTCACGGTTTCATTTCCTTCTTCTTTTAGTCTTTGCTTGAGTTTTCTCCAGTATGCTTGCTGATCAATACTTTCTGTTAATACCCCGATCACATCAACGATAGAAAAGTACCATTTTTCCAGTTCCTCATCCCAATGTGTGCGAACTTGTTTTTGTTCAAATAATTTAATGGCTGTTTCTTTAGTCATAGAATTTTCTGTGTTTTACGTTAATAAATATTAATGCCCTCTCTTCCCCCTCCTCAATAGCCATTTCTACTGCCCGTTTTGCTAATTCCAGCAAATTTTCCGATTCCTTTTTAAGGCGAAAACTTTCTTCTACAAGCGCACTGATTTGTTGTTGAACAGCTGTATTAATTAAAGGTATTGGTATATTCAGAAATTCATTTTTGTTTATTGCAGTGAGAATTGTTCCGGAACAACTTTGTTTCAAAATATTTTGCATTAGCTCTAATTTGAATAGTATCAAAAGCGTTTCAGAATTTATTTTTTGGGAATTGATAACATAAAAACCCGTTGAACATAAAGCTCCATCATATTCTGTTGTAACAATAGCACAACTTTCTAATGAACCTTCAATAGAGGAAATAATAACATCTTCAGTATTAACTTTTCGCCTCGCTCTTGATGGCAATTCGTTTCCAATAGCATAAGTACAATTATTAATATCACCCGATTTTCCAATGTCTGCAAGTTCAATGTATTTATATTCGGTTATTTCATCAGGATTGAAATTAACATCTTTCAAAATACATGCTGTGTTTAAGGGTTCAAAACCATTTTTGTAACCTTGAATTAATTTTAAATAATCCTCATACTTCAACTGATAATACTCCGCATCCAACCTCCCAGTATTCAAAAACGAATCTTTAAAACTTTTTACGTTTACTTTTTCTTTGCTTGGTTCAAAATTTTGCAAGCCCACTGCTTCTAATAAAAGAGTTTCGGCTTGTGAATAAAGGACTTTAGATTTTTTTAATGAAATATATGCATTATCAATTAATGAATCTACTTGGTTTTGAAAAGACTCTCCAAATAACGGGATGTCAATTTCTCTGAATTTTGCAGGACTAAAATTGGTTTGATTACTCGTCATTGAATACTTATCTATTTCCTTTCTCCCATATTTTGAATTAAGAAATGACACAAGAGTTTGCGACGATATTAATTCTTTTTTTGGCCTTATTTTAAAAAGATATGATGCGTATGCAAATATAGTATTTTCAGGTACAATAGCACTTTTTCCCACAAGGTTTGGATTACCATTTGTCCTACAAATTAAAACATCATCTTTTAAAAGCTTTAATAATTCAAATTCTTCTTTTGAAAGTTTATTGCAAAATTTGGACGGGATTCCAATAAAAAAAGAATCAAATTCATTCAACCTTAAAATAGGATACCCTTCATTAATTTCATTCAGTTCGTCTGAAGTTCCGTATTGTACAAAAGAAATTATTTCACCTCCTTTTAGTGTTTTATAATTTACCTTCTCATGTTGAACCCAATAATCTGCTTCAAGCCTCAAATCCTTTTGCAGTAATACTTCGCTTTCATAAACCTCTTTAATTTCCAACCCCTCCAACAAAGCTTTGTATTTCGCCTCGTTGAAAGGGCTGCTTAAAAAAAACTTAGTTGCTCCTTTTTTGCGAATTCTGCAAAGGCTTCTGCTATGCCGTCTTGTGTGTAACCATCGTGGTTAAAGAGGTCGTGCTTTACTATCAGGTGGTCCTGGGTATCCAATACAAACTCGTCTAAGTCTTTTGGAGTGGAAACATAGCTTACCTGTGGTTCGCTTACCATGTTTAATTTCGTTTGTTTTGGTTTTGGTTGTTCGGGTTTTAGCTTAAACAGGTTCGGCAAATCTTTTTTTCGTAAATAAATTTTATCGCCGCTGCTGTCTTTGCTCGGTTCCTGCATGGTGGCAAAGAAAATAGGATAATCGTCAACTTTTGGGCAAAGTTTCTCGTCCCATTTTTGCACCAGTAAAACACTTGTTTTGGTTCCGGTGTGCGGTTTAAAT
>JACQWN010000209.1 GCA_016209245.1 Bacteroidia bacterium | reverse complement strand
TCTCAATTAATATCTTTCACATGGTATTGACGTTTTATACACTTTGGTACTTTCCGTAGTATATATAATTGCTATTTCAATAGCGCCGCGATGATTTGTATATTCACTTAACCGTGATATATTAACATCATAACAAATTTGTATATCGAAATTTTTCAGATTTATACCAATAGAAATTGCAGCAGCATCGGTCGTTGTAATAGCATCGCCTCTGTAATAAGGGCCGATATAAACAGATTTAATTTGTTCGCTGGCAAAATAATATCCAAAATTAAATCCGAGCATCATATCAGATGCATGAGCATAATTCATATATAAAACATTTGGTATTATAAAATATCTGCTTCCTATATTAAATCTACCGCCACCGCTGAATACAGTCTTGATTGGCAATCGGTTTTTAGTGGTAAGAAAAGATTCATTCGGACGGTTAATATGAAATAATGCCAGCTTCAGAAAAGGATAAAAAGTTTTGTACCTGGCAGTCCATCCAATTCCAGCATTCAAATCAACATAACTAAGTTTATCGCCTAGTCCGTTTTCATTGTGCGGCAGTGCAGAATCAAATATTCCTGAACCATAATTATATTGATTTGGAAAGGTCAAACGGTCAAGCGAAATTGTTTTTGATATGTACCCCCCCTGCAGCCCTGCATTAATAACATGTATCCCCGATTTTTTATGATAAGCGATTGAAAACATAAATTTATTCACTTTGAGCTTGGCATCACCGGAATTATCAGTGATAATTGCCAGTCCGGCACTTAACCGGTGTTTCCGTATATCGAACGGAGCATCGGCTCCGATGGATAAAGTATTGAACGGTATGCCGAAAGCATCCCATTGCATGCGGTAAATATTGCTGACCCGTAAATCGCCATCAAAATTTCCTGTTTCCGACGGATTTAATGTTTGTGGTGATAAATAAAACTGGGAAAAATGTACATCCTGTGCAAAAACTGAATGCAAAGAAAATATATTGACTAACAATATTTTTGCAATGTTTTTCAAAATATCAAAATTTAGCTTGCAAATATATATGGTTTAACTGTTTCTAATAATTCTGGCATATCCATGCCCAATTTCTTTAAATGCTCAACAGTCGGCACGCCATTTTTTGTCCAGCCTCTTCTTAAATAAACCGCATCGAGCAGCTTTTCATATTGCGCCTCTTTATAATTCCTGAGAATTTTAACTTTTTCTTCTGTTGATTTCCCTGATGGATCCACTCCGATTAACTCTTTAAGCTGTTTGTCATACCTTTCTTGCCTTGATTCATATTCTTCGGCGGTAACAGGACCTGCCGCTCTATATGGCTGTGCATCATGCTTTCTAAGCCCATATCCTCTGCGAATGCTGAAAATACGCTGAAAATTATAAACCCTTTCGGATTGACGGATTAATTCATGCTTATCAATTGATTTTCCCGTAACTGCATTATAAATGGTAATATAATTATCAACATGTTCAGGCACTTTGTGCGGCTCATCGGTTTGGGCATTATTAGCGGGTTCAACATCGTTCCACGGGAGTTTGCATAGGCCCATCAAGCCGAACCATGTTCTGAACATCGGAAAATAATGCAACGCTTCGGCTTTATCTTCAAAAGTAGGTATCTGGTTATTGACCATATCCATGAAAATCAGCCATGCTTCATCATGTTGAGGACCCTTGTTGGTCATTGCATATCCACCCTGTTGAGCAAGCGACTCCTTGGAAACATATTGCGAATATTCCAGTCCTTTATTTTCCATACCGATAGCTTGCAAGAACTGCGGATCGGCACTGTAGTTTTCAGCAAAATATTTTTTTATCCATCTGATGCCCTTGCCTGCGATAAGACCAAAGCCATCTCCGCGGGCTATTCTGTGTATCAGCTCAAGTGCTGCATCTTTATTACCCCACGTAAATTCCAGCCCTCCGGTTCTTTCTTTGTTAAGTATTCTATTCTGGTAACACTCCATAATAAAAGCTACAAGCGTACCATACGAAATAGTATCAAGCCCGTAAGTATCGCAGTAAAAGTTTAACTCTACAATAGCATCAGGGTCAAATATTCCGCAATTCGGACCTAATCCTGCTGCATTTTCATATTCAGGTCCATCAACCGTTACAATTTGATCTTTATAAGGACCGGTTTTAATCTTAAAATTATCAACCGCTTTTGAACACGACATAGCACAGCCAATCCAGCATCCATCAGGCAAGCCCTGCGTAAACATGCTCTTCCAAACTTCAGAATTAATTTTGGGTGTATCGGGATGCGAACCATATTTAAAATTATGAACAGGCAAAAGGTCGTAAGCATCCATAATTTCTATAAGATGCGCCGTACCTTTTGTTCTCATTTCACACTGTTTATCATCAAGCTCTTTTATTTCTTTGTTGAAGCGTTGTCCTCTTTCAATAATTGCCTTAATATCAACGACATTGTTCAAATTTCCTCTGACACCGTCAATTTTAGCAACCAGAGCTTTTATTTTTTTATCCCTGAATACCGTTCCGATTCCGCCACGCCCCGCCTGCTTGAGCCGGCATACTTTCCTTCTGCTGTCATAAAAGCTGAAATTCAGCATGCCTATATATGCATGTTTCGCTCCTGAACCAGAAGAAACAACCGCTACATTTTGCATATCCTTTTCATTATCGGAATACAGCATTGTCAACTCTTCGGCGAGAAGATGGCTGTCTTCAGCAGTTTCAGTAGCTTCTTCAATAGTTATCTCACCTTTTGTTCCGTCAACAACAATAATAACATCCTTTTCCGCCTTCCCCTGAATTTCAATACTGTCGAAACCACTGAATTTTAAAAACGGCCCGAAAAATCCACCGACATTGCTGTCAATCACCAGGTCGGTTAGTGGTGAAATTGTTACAACTATTGATTTCCCTGCACCGGAGTATTGAGTAATTCCGGCTATCGGGCCAGGAGAAATTATGACCTCATTTTCCGGGTCATTCCATTTAGTAGAAGGGCGGGTACCATCCCATAAAAGCCGGAGGCCATAACCTTTACCGCCGATAAATTTTTCTTTCATCTCGGCTGGAACAGGTTTTTCCTTAATAATAATATTACTGATATCAACATATAATGTCTTGTCGGCATAACCTCTCTGAAGTTCCCTTTTCTGATAAGCATATTTTGCCAGAATCTTATGCTCATTTGTCTTTTTTACAAACTCCATATTTTTAAAATTTTAGGTTCGAAATATATTGTGCAAAAGTAGCAAAATTTTGAAATTTGCCACGAATTACACGAATTATAACTAATTTTTTCGTGTGAAGATATACAAATTTCCACTATGGGCGAATGTCCGAGAGGTCAGGTCGTGGTCTGCAAAACCACGCAGGTCGGTTCAATTCCGACTTCGCCCTCTTTTTGTTATATTAATTTGATGATATATCTTTGTGTGGTTAAAAAAGTACCACTATAATGAACACCTTTGAGAAAATCCAAAAAGTGCTATCGTCAAAAATAGTCGGTATTGCCGGATGCGGTGGACTTGGCTCAAACTGTGCAGTTGCCTTGGCGCGTATCGGCGTAGGCACTATTATTATTGCCGATTTTGACGTAATTGAAGAAAGCAACCTGAACAGGCAATATTATTTTTATAACCAGATTGGAAAAAAGAAAACGCTGGCACTAAAGGAAAATATTGAAAAAATTAATCCAAAGGTGAGGGTTGTTGCATATGATATAAAGTTGGATTCCAAATCAATTTTAAACTTGTTCAGCGGTTGTGATGTAATTGTAGAAGCGTTCGATAAAGCCGAAATGAAGCAAATGATTATTGAAACCATTATGACTGATATGCCTGAAAAACCGCTTGTCTGTGGTGTCGGAATGGCAGGATGGGGTGATAGTAATTCAATGCATGTAAGGCAATTTGGAAATATATTTTTCTGCGGCGATGGTAAAACAGAGGCAAGTGAAAAAATTCCGCCATTAGCACCACGCGTATCAATTGCCGCAGGAATGGAGGCAAATACCGTACTTGCAATATTATTAAAAGATGAAATAGAATTATCCGGTAGCTATTCAACAACAATAATTTAGATAATATATGGCACTCAAAATCATCTTAAACAACAAGGAAGAGACAATTGAGAAAGAACGGCTGACTGTAGCCGAATTGCTTCAAATAAAAAATTTTATATTCAAAATGCTCGTAGTTAAGGTTAACGAAACTCTTGTAAAAAAACAGGACTATGATTCAACCGTAATATTACCTGGCGATAAGGTAACTGTGCTGCATTTAATGAGCGGAGGATAATTCAATGGTCAAAATATACAGCGCACCGGGGCCATTTCTTGTTCATCATTTAAAGAACATTCTCGAATCCCATGGTATTTTGTGTGAAATAAGAGGTGAAGCGAGAGCAATTGCTATGGGCGAAATACCTGTGGGTGAATGTTGGCCTGAACTTTGGCTATTAGATAACGAAAATGCTATCCGTGCCTTAAAAATAATAAAGGATTCGCTTGAAGCTGAAGAACCGCAAGGTGAGCCTTGGTTATGCACAAATTGTAATGAAGAAAACGAAACACAGTTTACGATTTGCTGGAAGTGCGGACAGGAACGAATAAATTAATGATTTTCATTCAGGTTTTTCGTAAATCACTATTCCATAATGTAAGTTACACACCGCATCTTATAAAAATAAAATAACTATATTTGACATCTGTTTTAATAAAATGAATGCTATTAAAATTTTAATATTCTTTCTGTTTTTCATTTTTCTTGCTTGCAGTGACAGTACAGACCGGCTGCGGCTATCTCAAGATTCAAAGCTATCTAAAGATACCATGCCATACAGGCAGCTTACGGCTGTCTCTTATAAAATCAACAAAGATTCTCTCACCCTAATAAAAGCAGGCAAGCCAAAAGTTGTAAAAGCCGGCATCCCGAAAACCGTCAAATACACCCGTTACATCAAAGCTGGTACGCCGAAAGTTGTAAAAGCCGGCGCTCCTAAAGTTTTAACTCCCGGTATAGATAGCATCCAATTGTCAAAATGCTATTACATAAAATCCCAAACTTGTGGTGAGCAATGCCGAACCATCCCAAGTCAAAAGTCAAAAGTCCCAAAACCAGCAGACACTTCATCATTCAAAATTCTTAATTCAAAATTTTTAATTCAAAATAACGACACTCTTTTACCCCCGAAACAAGTACGCGTTGGTCGTGTAAAGACCGTTCCCGCCCTCGCCCCGCGCTACCGCGAACACGCCCTCTACACCCTTAAAATCTATGACATCGGGCAAGGCTTGAACTCCTCCTACATCGTGTCAATCGTTATGGATAGAAACGGGAATCTATGGTTTGGCACTAATGGTGGTGGTGTAACCCGCTATGATGGAGAAATGTTCACACATTTTACCGAGAAAGAGGGCTTAAGTAATAATATTGTTAGGTCAATCTGTGAGGATAAGTCGGGAAATATTTGGTTTGGCACTAATGGTGGTGGTGTAACCTGCTATGATGGAAAAATGTTTACTCATTTTACCGAAAAACAGGGGTTAAGCAACAATCGTGTATTGTCAATCCTTGAGGATAGAAGCGGAAATTTATGGTTTGGCACTTGGGGTGGCGGTCAATCTGTGAGGATAAGTCGGGAAATCTATGGTTTGGCACTAGTGGTGGTGGCGTAACCTGCTATAATGGAGAAATGTTTGCACACTTTACCGAGAAAGAGGGCTTAAGTAATAATATTGTTAGGTCAATCTATGAGGATAAGTCGGGAAATATTTGGTTTGGCACTTATGGCAGTGGCATAACTCGTTACGACGGCGAATTTTTTACGCACTTTACCGAGAATGAGGGCTTAAGTAATAATCGTGTAAGGTCAATCTGTGAGGATAAGTTTGGAAATATTTGGTTTGGTACCGATGGAGGTGGTGTAACCCGCTATGCTTGTAGTGAGTCCCGCATCATGCGGGATCGAACTAATGGAGAGATGTTTGCACACTTTACCGAAAAAGAGGGTTTAAGTAATAATACTTTATGGTCAATCTGTGAGGATAAGTCGGGAAATCTTTGGTTTGGCACTTGGGGTGGCGGTGTAACCCGCTACGACGGAGAAATGTTTACGCATTTTACCGAAAAAGAGGGTTTAAGTAATAGTAGTGTATGGTCAATCCTTGAGGATAAGTCGGGAAATCTATGGTTTGGCACCGATGGAGGTGGTGTAACCTGCTATGATCCATCGGCAACCCTCAGGACAGGTTCCAAAATGTTTGCACACTTTACCGAAAAAGAGGGCTTAAGCAATAATAGTATATGGTCAATCCTTGAGGATAAATCAGGAAATCTATGGTTTGGCACCGATGGAGGGGGGGTAACACTATACGATGGCAAGATGTTCACGCATTTTACCCAAAAAGAGGGTTTAAGTAGTAATAGTATTAGGTCAATTCTTGAGGATAGAAGCGGAAATATCTGGTTCGGTACTAATGGAGGCGGCGTGACCCGTTACGATGGCAAGATGTTCACGCACTTTACCGAGAAAGATGGCTTAAGTAATAATATCGTCAGATCAATTTATGAGGATAGAAACGGTAACATCTGGTTCGGTACCGCAGGAGGAGGCATTACTATTTTAAGTCAGCAGTCGGCAGTCGGCGATGCAGAGACACGGTGCACCGTGTCTGTACAGTCGGCAGTCAGCAGTCAGCAGTCAATGAAAAATAGGGATGTGTATAAAATTTATACGTTAACCGAAAAACAGGGCTTAAGTAATAATAACATATATATGATTTTTGAAGATAAAAAAGGAAATCTATGGGTAGGAACAAGAGATGGAGGTGCCACGGTAATATCTCGTAATAAAAAATTATTCTATAATTTAGATATTCCCATAAGGCATATAATGCCTCTTAGCTATTTTGTTTTTTCCACAAATAACACTCCTCGCACGATGGGGGAGATTCAGAAGGGGGATAAAGGAGTACCTCAAGAGGTAGTTAAAGAACAAGAATCAGGCGAAGCCTACATCTTTCACCTCACCGAAAACGAAGGTCTCAGCAGCAATCGCGTATATAACTTTATCGAAGATAGAACGGGAAATATCTGGATGGGTACTTACAATGGTTTAATAAAGCTTACATTTAGTACTCTCCACCTTAATGCTAGTGGGCAGGGGAATGAGGTCATTAAAATTACAAATTACGGTCCATCCGAAGGCTTCACCGGTTACGATGTATGTCTGAATGCAGTCTGTGAGGACAGATCTGGCAACTTATGGTGGGGTGCCGGTAATCTCCTCACTATGTATAACCCGAAATATGACATCACCGACACCCTAGCTCCACAAGTGCATATAAAAAGTGTTCGCCTGTTCTTCGAAGAGGTTGAATGGCGCGATTTAATCGTTTGTAGAGACGCACGGCCGTGTGTCTCTACAAACGATTCCGTTTCAAATGTTTCGTCTCGAAATTTCGGGACGAAACATTTGGATATCCGGTTCGACGGCATCGCCAAATGGTACCCCCTGCCCATAAACCTGTCACTGCCTTACGACCAGAACCACCTTACGTTCAACTACATCGGTATCAACTGGAAAGCGCAGCAAAAAGTGAAGTACCGGTTTATGCTCAAAGGAATGGACAAAGAATGGTTGCCTGTCACTTCACGCAACGAAGCTACTTACTCAAACATTTTACCCGGAGAATATACATTTATGGTAAAAGCATTGAGTGGCGACGGCTACTGGAGCGAACCCGTTATATATAGCTTCACCATACGCCCGCCTTGGTGGCAAACATGGTGGGCTCGCATAACTGCTGCCGCCGCCATTCTTATTCTGTTGTTTATTCTTTACCGTTGGCGAATCGCTTCCATGCGGCAGAAGCAGAAAGAACTGGAACAGAAAGTAAAAGAGCGAACCGCAGATCTTCGTCAGGCATAACAGGAAATCAGCGTTAAAAACCAAGAACTTAATCAGCGTAATGAGGAGATCTCGACACAAAGAGACGAAATACAGATAAAAAATGAAGAACTTAATCAACGTAATGAAAAAATTTCGGCACAAAGAGATGAGATAACGATACAAAAAGATCGTATCGAAAAAATACACAAAGAATTGACTGATAGCATCAACTATGCAGTAAGAATACAACGGGCAGTGCTGCCTTCGGAAGATTACATCAATGAACTCTTCCAAAGTTTAGAAACTTTAGAAAAGTCCGGCGGAAAAAATTATTTCATCCTGTTCCGTCCAAAAGATATTGTATCGGGCGACTTCTACTGGGCAAAAAAGGTGAATGAATATCTTATCGTTACAGTAGCTGACTGCACAGGGCATGGCGTACCGGGTGCGTTCATGAGTATGCTTGGCATCAGCTTCCTTAACGAAATAGTAAGAAAAAATGAAGTCACAGAAGCGGCGCAAGTTCTGGAGTATCTCCGCAATAACATCATAGAAAGTCTTATGCAGAAAGGTACGCTGGGTGAACAAAAGGACGGGATGGATATATCGCTGTGTGCCATCAATACAAAAACAATGCTATGCCAATGGGCAGGCGCCAATATCCCGTTATGGATCGTTAGGCCTGACCCGCAAGGTCATATTGTTAGTGACGGGGCGACTGGTAGTCACGGGGTTATTAGTGGCACAATGCCTGCAAGTCACTCCGTCACTAATGCAGAAAGTGACCTTGCGGGTCAGGCAATATTTACTGAGATAAAACCCGACAAACAACCCACAGCCATCCATCTGAAAATGGCACCCTTCATTAACCACGAAATACAGTTGCATCAGGGCGACCGCCTATACATGTTCTCCGATGGTTTTACCGACCAATTCGGAGGCCCTAAAGGGAAAAAATTTACATACAACGTATTTAAACAAATAATAATCGAAACCAGCAAACTTCCTATGCCTGAACAAAGCAAAAAGCTCGAAAAAGCCCTTGATGAATGGATGTGCTATAATGACACAATATACGAACAGATTGACGATATTACTGTAGTTGGCATGAAGATATGATGGTAAAAATACGGATTTTTTAGAAAATAATAATCAGGGACGAAATTCTTTTGTATTTTTGCATATTCAATGTAAAATGGGCATTATAATCCGACAATCCGCAAAAGGAACAGTTTTTGCTTATCTGGGAGTCATCCTTGGCTTGCTGATATCCGGCTTTCTACTGCCAAAATATCTGACTGCAGAAGAAAATGGAGTTCGTACTTTATTCATTACCTATTCTGTCCTTTTTCAACACCTGGCAAATCTCGGGATGGTTAATGTAATTATCAGATTCTTCCCCTATTTTAGAAATCCATCTAATTTCCATAATGGCTTTTTCCGGCTCATCATAATTATAGCTTCATTAGGCATTTTATGCGCTATTACTGTTTTTTTTATTGTAAAGCCGCTTATAATTATGGATAGTGCTGATAAGTCCGCTCTATTCATCCAATATATCTATTATCTTATTCCCCTGATAATTTTTACATCACTGTTTAACATTTTCGATGCTTACATTAATGTCTTGTATGATTCGGTAATCGGTACATCGCAACGTGAATTTGTACTTAGAATATTTGTCATCATCGCTATTTTACTTTTCTATTTCAAAATACTGGATTTCAGCGGGTTCGTAGTGGCATGGGTGACCGCTCAAAGTTTGCCTACCGTTATTATGGCTGTTATCCTGATGTTCAGAAAACAATTTTATTTTAAGCAAAACCCCGGTTTTGTCACAAAAGAAATGAAAAAATCCATGACCAGCGTCGCTTCTTATGCACTGATTACTACTTTCAGCGTCAGTCTTTTACTTTATATTGATACTTTAATGGTTAATTCAATGCTTGATTTGAAAGCCACAGGTATTTACGGGATTACCTTTTTTTTTGGAAGTATCATTATTATTCCTGCCCGTTCAGTTATGAAGATTTCTTCTATCCTATTGGCAGATGCCTGGAAAGAAAATAAACCGGATATTGTTAATACAATTTATTCCAAAAGTTGTCTAAATCAATTAATCATCGGATTATTTATATTTATTGGTGTTTGGGTAAATATTGACAACATCTTTGAAATTCTGCCAATAGAATACGAGGCAGGTAAATATGTAATTTTTTTTATCAGTCTTTCATTTCTTTTTGAATCAGCAAGTGGTGTTTCTAGTGCGCTTCTGGCTACATCAGAATATTACAGAGCTACGACTTTTTTACTAATAATTTTAATAGTCATTACCATACTGACAAATTATTTTTTAATACCAATTTGGGGAATTACAGGTGCTGCAATTGCAACCGCTATTTCAAGATTTCTTTTTAATTTTATCAGATATATTTTTATCAACAGAAAACTAAGAATGCAACCTTATAATTATAAATTTTTAATAATTATCAGCATTGCATTAATCACCTATTTTGCAGGATTTATTATTCCTAATTTTGAAAATTTAATCATAGATATTATTATTAGAAGCATGGTAATTGTTATCTTTTTTCCTGTAATGATTTATTTATCAGATGTATCAGAAGATATCACAGCAATAGGCAAAAAATATTTTCAAATTGTACAGAACTGGATTAAACTTAGTTAGATATTTGTATTTGCAAGGATGCAAAGAAAGTGTAATAATCTAAATGTTTTAGGGACTATTGATATTATTTACTCACATTCAGATGTTTATAATTAGTTCAGTTGAAATTTTGTTATCCCGAATTTTTATTGTATTTTGCCCCCTGAATAGTTACAAATTATGTTGTAATTGTGTAATACTAAATTGCAACCTTGTTATTTTTTTAGAATAATCTATATTAAAATTAATATCAATGAGTTATAATATTTTTTAACAAAGGATATAGGGTGGGTTAGTACACCTGAACGTGTACATATCAATACGTTACCAGCAACCCTAAAACAACAGTGCTTCGGGAACAGTGACGCAGGAATTTTGAACAGAAATGCTTTAACAATTTGACTTATGAAAAATTTCTTACACGATAAAATCCATTACTTTGTGATTCCGAATAATTTTTCATTATCAGCATGGCGAAAACAGAAAAAATAAAACCAACTTCTCAAAAACCCATTGAGCAATACGACCACAAAGACAAACAGCGGCTCAACAATCCGCCTGTGGGTTTGGTGGATGCAAACACCGACAACGGTGGACAGAAGAAACAGAAATACGATTAAGACCCGCACATTGAACCTCAACTGCAATGGGCTGGAAAAAAAGAACATACAAGTTTTGAAGTACCTACTGTGAGTTTGCATGTGCATGAACGCATAGACCCGCGGAGAATAATTGAAACCCTAAGGAATGAAGAAGAAGCTCCCAAACAAATGAGTTTGTTTGAAGAACAAAAAAGACCCCTCAGAGAAGCAATAGAATTTTATAAGCACCGCGACAACTGGAGCAACCGCCTTATCGCCGGAGACAGTTTGTTAGTGATGAATTCGCTTTTGGAAAAAGAAGCCATGGGAGGCAAAGTGCAGATGGTTTATTTTGACCCGCCTTATGGAATTAAATACGGCAGCAACTTTCAACCATTCGTAAACAAGCGTGATGTAAAAGACGGCAAAGACGAAGACCTCACAGCAGAACCCGAAATGATAAAAGCCTTTCGTGATACTTGGGAGTTGGGAATTCATTCTTACCTCACTTATTTACGTGACCGTTTGTTTCTCGCAAAAGAGTTATTGCATGAAAGCGGAAGTGTGTTTGTGCAAATCAGTGATGAGAATGTGCATCATGTGAGAGAGTTGATGGATGAAGTTTTTGGTAGTGAAAATTTTGTCGCATTAATTCCTTTTAGAAAAAAAACAATGCCATTTGGTGCAACACTCATTGAGCAAATGAATGACTTTATTATTTTCTACTCAAAATTAAAATCCAATTTGAAATACCGACAATTATTTATTGAAAAGGATGTAAGAGGTGACCAAGATTGGGATTGGTATTTAGATGAAAAAGGGAAGGCACATAATATGACAGATGAGCAGCACCAAACACATTTTGGGCTTCCACCTAATTCAAAAATATTTCGTTTAAAATCTTTGGAACCTTCCGGTATCATGCAATCAGGTATGTTTGATTATGAATTTCAAGGAAAAAAATATTTGCATCCGAGTAATGGATATGGAACAACTCCAGATGGAATGAAAATCCTTGAAAGGAAAAACAGATTACAAGTCAAGGGGAATTTATTAAATTATAGATTATTACTTGAAGATTATCCTTATTCCGCAATGACTGCATCATGGTATGATACTGTTGGTGCAGATAAAAAGAAATATGTTGTTCAAACAAATACCGAAGTTGTTAAGCGTTGCTTACTCATGTCAACCGACCCGGGAGATTTAATTCTTGATATTACATGCGGCAGCGGAACATCAGCTTTTGTTTCTGAACAATGGGGAAGAAGATGGATTACTTGTGATACATCAAGAGTTGCTTTGACATTGGCAAAGCAAAGATTGATGACCGCTAACTTTGACTACTATGAATTAGCATATCCGAATGAAGGAGTTGGAAGCGGTTTCAAATACAAAACCGTTCCGCACATCACTCTTGGCAGTATCGCTAACAATGAACCAACACTACAGGAAACTTTATACAACAAACCAAACATTGACAACAAAAGACAAAGAGTAAGCGGACCGTTCACAGTTGAAGCAGTTCCAGCGCCTGTTGTAAGAGCGATGGAAGATGACCTCAGCCCCAGCCGCTCTCCAAATGGAGAGGGGAGTTTTGGCGCTGATGTTTCAGTATCAAGAAGCGGAGAAACTTTAAGACAAAGCGAATGGAAAGATGAATTGTATCGTTCAGGTGTGCGAGCAAAAGGTGGCAAGACGATTGAGTTTACAAGAGTGGAAACATTAAGCGGAACAAAATATTTACAAGCAGAAGCGGAAACAAAACCTGTCCTGAGCGGAGCCGAAGGAGAAGCATCACCCAAAAAAGTTGTGGTGTGTTTTGGACCCGAACATGCACCGCTTGAACAACGAACAGTGGAGTTAGCATTGGAAGAAGCAGCACATATAAAACCGCGACCACAAATGGTTTTGTTCTGTGCTTTTCAGTTTGACGAGGAAGCAAGCAAAGACATTGATGAAACAAATTTTCCTGGCGTAACACTGTTGAAAGCACAAATGAATGCTGACTTGTTTACCGATGATTTAAAAAAGAAACGAAGCAGCAACGAAAGTTTTTGGTTAATCGGGCAACCCGATGTTACCATGAAGGAAATAAAAAACGGGGATGATAAAGGAAAATATATTGTAGAGGTTAACGGCTTTGATTATTACAATCCGAAAACCGGAACAGTGGAAAGTGGAGGCAAAGGCGACATTGCCATGTGGATACTTGACAACGATTATGACGGAAGAAGTTTATTCCCCTCACAAGTATTTTTCCCAATGGCAGGAGTAAAAGAAGGATGGGCTACACTTGCCAAAAACCTGAAAGCAGAAATTGACGAAGAAAAAATACAGTCATTTTATGGAACAGTATCTTTGCCTTTTACTCCGGGGAAAGCTGTTGCAGTAAAAATTATTGATGCACGTGGAATAGAATCATTAAAAATAATAAGATTGTAAAACCAAATAAATTTATCATGGGACTTGAAGTAATAACCGATGAACTGATTGAAAAACTTTTGACTGTTAAGAAAACAGTTGACAATCCACGGGCAAGAAGAAAAAATGAAGATGGAAACGAAAGGGTGAATTTTAATTTAAGCGATGATGAAGGAAACAAATTTGTTTTGTATCAGCGACAGAATACAATTCTTGGAATGGATGATGATTTTTCTTGCGGCTTATCATGGGTAATGCCAAGCGGAGAAAATTTTACGCTTGTCCGTTACAACGGACCAAGCCATAATCATCCGAACAAAATTGAAGGAAATAAAGTTGGATTAGTAACGCATATTCACAAGTCAAGTAAAAGATATTTGGAAGAAACAGGCAAGGCAGATGGATATGCAGAAGCAACAACAAAATATAAAACACTGGAAGGTGCAGTAGCAAGTTTAACGGCTGATTGCAACATACATAGATTGAAAACAAAATTTGACCAAAACAAACTCTTCTAATTATGAATATAAACATTGATGTATTAAGAACAAATCTGTGCAAAGCATTTTGCACAGAGATTCAGGTAAGTTCTAAAAATGAACATTTGATTCGTATTGAAACTCCATTTTATTTTCCAGACGGAGACCCGTATCAAATGTATTTAAGAGAATTGTCAACTGGTGGCTTGCGGCTCACTGATGCAGGACATACGATGATGCACTTGAGTTATGAAAACGACATTGATACTTTCAGAAAAGGCACCAGAGAACTTTTATTGAATCAGATAAAATTAGAAATGGGCATTTATGAAACAGAGGGAGAATTTTATTTGGATACAACTTCCGACAATCTTTCTGTTCAGATTTTTAAGTTAGGACAAGCGTTGACAAAAATTTATGACCTGACATTTTTAAACAGAGCAAGAGTTGAAAGCACCTTCTATGAAGATTTAGAAGAACGCATTTACAATATTGTAGGTAAAGAAAAAGTAAAGAAAGATTATGTCTATTCTGAAATGGAAAATGCAGACGATTATCCGATTGATTATTTTTTTACATGCAATGGACAACCTTTATTCCTCTTTGGAATACCTAATAGGGACAAGGCAAAATTAACGACTATAATTCTTGAACGATTACTTAGACATCAAGCAAAGTTTGAGTCCTTATTAGTTTTTGCCGACACTGAAAATATGCCTAAAAATGATTTTAAGCGATTAGTAAATGTCGGGGGAGAAATAATAGCATCATTAGATGCAAAAGATGATTTGTCAAGGAAAATTCTAAAACGAGTGCATAAAAATTTATGAAAAAAATTGACAAACTCATAATCAATTCTCCTTACGAAGAACCAAAACAATATTGGTTCTATAATCGCGACAGGCGTGATTTTGAATTACGAAGCGGAAGGAGACCAGCAAGTTTCATCGTTGCAACTCCAAATTCACGGGCGTTTGACGACCCGGGGATTCAGGTAGAAATTGAATTGGTAAATCGTATTCGTCCGAGAGTAACAGCATGGAAAGAGAACGGTTATTCGGGAGTAACAGGAATTACAAAACGATTATTACTTCACTGGCAAGACGAAGAAGAACGCAAGGAGCGGAAATTTTTCTTTTGTCAGTTGGAAGCGATTGAAACTTTGATTTGGTTAACCGAAGCACCGCAATCAGAAAAAACAGGAATTGATATTCCAAGTGACGGAGGAGAATTTTCAAGATGGTGCAGCAAGATGGCAACAGGTTCAGGAAAAACTATTGTCATGGCTCAACTTATTGCGTGGCAAGTGCTGAACAAAGTTGCAGACAAAAGAGATGATAAATTTTCAAAAAATGTTTTGATAGTTGCGCCCGGACTTACAGTGAGAAATCGTTTGAGTGTTCTCAATTCATCCGCAGTAAATAATTATTACGAGGAGTTCAACATTGTTCCGCAAGGAATGATGGAAACTTTAAGACAGGGAAAAATTAAAATCATCAACTGGCACACGCTTGCATGGGACACACAAAAAAAGT
>JACQWN010000449.1 GCA_016209245.1 Bacteroidia bacterium | reverse complement strand
TACTGTATGATGGACGTTAAGTTAGACAGACAAATCAAGAGCAGCAACGATATTTATCCAGATGAAGTGTTCCGTTTTAAAGATATTGGTAAGCTTTTGACGAACAAAGCTTTTATTTTAATAGTTTTATTATGTATTCTTTTTTATTCCTGTGTTTTTCCGTTTATCAAATTCGCTGCTAATATTATGATTAATAAATTTGAAGTCAATCCGGTTACTGCCGGAAATATAGTATTTATTCTGCCTTTTGGTACGATTCTCTTGACTCCTTTATTTGGTACGTACATTGACAACAAGGGAAAAGGCGCTTCTTTTATGATATTAGGATCTCTTTTATTAATTCTGGTTCATCTTATATTCGCTTTTGCGCCTGGTAAAATAATATTTGCTTATATTGCAATGTTTATATTGGGTATCAGTTTTTCTCTTGTTCCATCTGCTATGTGGCCATCGGTCCCTAAAATTGTTGAAGACCGGTACTTGGGAACCGCCTACGCATTTATTTTCTGGATACAAAATATCGGATTATGGGCTTATCCTATGCTTATCGGTAATATCCGCGAATGGTCAAATCCCGGCATTACGAAACGCCTGCAAGCAGGTGAAAACGTTTTTTATGACTACACAAACGCTATGTTATTACTTGTCATAACGGGCTTTATTGCACTTATTTGCGCCTTTTTGCTTAAATACGCAGACAGAAAAGGGAAATACGGGCTCGAAAGCCCAAATAAATTGGCATAATCTTCTATATTTTCGCTTTTTGTGCATATTCTGCTGCTTCTTTTGGTTTTCCAAGCATATTATAACATTGGCTGATGTTAAGATATATAGAAGGATCCGGCTTGACATATTTTTCGGCCAGTAAAAAAGATTCAATGGCTTTGGAATAATTTTTAGTGTTGTTAAATTCGTAAATTCCCTGTAAAATATAAGAAATTCCAAGATTTGTCTTGACCTGAACATCATCCGGTTTTAGTAGTAAGGCTTTTTGTGTATAAAATATCGCTTTATCATAATTTTGCTTTTCCCCATAGCCGGCACCAAGTGCCTTGAAGGCCTCAAAAGCGTCAGGTTTTATTTTTACAGCTTTCTCAAGAAATGAAATCGCTTTGTTAACATCAATTTTTGTTTCACCATAAAGCAAGCCAAGCCGGTAATTCAAGTCATACCGCTCAGGGTTAATGTTATAAAAATCTTCATAAATTTTTATTTTGGTAGGGATATCTTTATAGCCCGAAAATATAATATCAATATTTGTATATGCTTTCTCATAATCTTTATTCTGATTTAAGATACGCTTGTAATATTTCGCAGCTTCAACAGCATTTTTATTGTATTGGTAATGAGCATTACCTAATAAAAGTAAGGCATCGGTGTAAGTCGGATGTATTTCAATCGCCTTTTTTAAATATGTAAAACTACTTTGATATAAATTTTCGATTTTTGCAGATATTTTCTTTTTAATTTCGGCAGAATCATTCACAGATAACAGCTCTTCAATTTCAGAATTTTTGAAATTTGTTGTATCATAAAGGATTTTTGCGATTTCATCAGTTGATGAATATTTTCTTTTTAAGACATCTTTCAGAATTTCGGCTTCTTCCATCATTTTACCCCCTGCCGATGTATTGCTCTTTGCACTTGTCCCTGAAACAATAACATCGGAGGAAAAAAGAGTATAATCGTTTTGCCAGTCTTTATTCCGGCTGACTGTCCTTATTGAATAAAACAACAATAGCGGTATTGTAATAATAACAATAATAACTGCAGCAATTTTTTCAATTTTAATAATTTTAGAAATACCTCTTATAATTAACCATGTAAGAATAAGGCAAAATCCGATTGAAGGAATATACATAAAACGTTCGCTCATAAAAGTACCGATAGGAAAGAAAATATTGGAAACAATTGAAAAAGATGCAAAATAAAAAAACAGTGCAAACGACAAAATATTAGTCATTTCGGTATTAAATTTCTTACCGCCGGGAAAATTTTTTTCTTCCTTATTCTGATTTATAATTCTTTCTTTCAAACGCTTTATTATTATTATTATAGCAAAAAGAAACAATAGCAAATTGGAAAACAATCCCACTACAGCCCATATAGAATAGGGATGTTTCCATCCGATAATTGGTATCTGATAAGGATAATAATCGAAAGTTAAATTGACAGGAAAGAGCAGCTTAAACAAATAAAGACCGAGTGTATATGAAATTGAAAGAAATTTTTCGGTTGGCGAATGATACAGAAAACTATTGTTCATTAATTCGTTGGGAATAGAACCAGATTCAAGTCCCAGAATACTTGTCCTTATTAAAAAAAATATACCTGTTGCAATTATTAGTGGTACAAGGCAAAGCAGATTTTTTGAGATTTTATATGGTGTAAATAATAAAATTGCCGCTGGAATAATTACAAAGAATGTGATGGCGTTCTCTTTTGAAATTAAAGCGAGAAAATAAGCGATAGCACTATAAATCAAATAACGGGTTTTAGAAGTTTCTACGAATCGTAAGCTGAACCATAGAGTCAGTAAAGCGCCTAAAAGAGTAAATATCTCATCACGTCCTTTGATATTCGATACGACTTCGGTATGAAGAGGATGCACGACAAAAAATAATGTTGCAATGAAAGGAACGGACAAATACCATTGTTTTGATTGCAAGTTAACCATAAGTTTTGAAAGAATATTAAATAATAATATACATGTCAAAGCGAATAAAATAATATTAATGAAATGGCTAATCCAAGGATTGCCATAAGCGTTTCTTGAAGAGCTGATGATTTCATCTTTATACCTGGTGGTACTATCAGCCCCGATAGTTTTTTCGATAGCTTTTTCAAATTTATCGCGCGTTTCATAATTTTTATTTCTGATATCTTTAAGTTTATTGACTATATCGGCAGGTAAATTTTGTTTACGCAATTTATCAAACGAGTCGTCGAGGAGGTTATGACTGAACTCTGAAAGTGTATAACCGTGTCCGAAAAGTTGCCATTCAATTGCGAAAGTGACTACAGACAAAGGACGATATCGTCCGCCGGCAACCAGATTTTTCTTTACACCGAAAAAACCTGAAAAAAGTTCGGTAGAAAATAATTCATCAATGCCCGATGTACCCGCTTTTGTTATGTCGTTTTGAGTAATTACAATAGCGTCAT
>JACQWN010000004.1 GCA_016209245.1 Bacteroidia bacterium | reverse complement strand
TTTGCAAAAAGTTTTAATAATTCTAATTGCAAGTTTGTCAATATTGGATGCTTTGTTATTTCCATTGTTATATTTTTTTAAGTTTTTTTTATTTTACAAATATAATGATTTTTTTAATATGTAACATTTAAAATTCCTTTTTTGTGAGGGTGCTGTTTTTATGCATCCGCTTACGTGATTTATTATTATTATTCTGATAATTTAGGTATATCATAATAAAACTTCAGTGCCGGATCAATTTGATTTAATATATCTAAGCCATTAATATAGTATTCAATCCGCTCGGTACCAGGATAATAAAAATCTCTGCTGAGCTCTTTTCCTTCAAAGTCAATTTGAACATACTTTGCCGCTTCGACTAAACTAATATTTTTTTCTTCTCTGATATTGAAAATTTTTGAAAAAAGCCCTGCTAAATAATAGGCCCTGTGAAAAATTGTAAAACTTTCTGACTCTCGATATCGCCCTTCCTGCAAGTATTGATAACAATATCTCAGATAAACAAAATTATATTCTTCTCCTTTAACCATATAGCTGTTGTCATCATCAATGAGCAAAGTATGTGGTAACTCCTCTTCAGGAACAACAATTCCGGCAAGTTTTTTCTTCCGCTGGCCATAAAAATGGCTTTGGTACTTTTCAGCTCCGCGATCCGTCAATAGGTTAGTGTCAATACAGTGATGCCGTGAAAAAACTTTATATTCAACTTCAGAAACAGAGTCTCCAAAGCTCATTTTCATTATCTTATCAACTATATCAATATTTCGTTCTTCAATACCTGAGCTGAAGAAAATAATTTTTCCCCCTTTTGAATGAAGCCACTTAAACAAAGCATAGTAGCCCGGAAATATATAGTGCGGATAACCATATCCAACAAGGCAATGCTTCTTAAAATATTTAATGCCTAACTTTTTTTTAACATCTTTTTCAACTTTTTCTTTTTCATAATCAGCTACAATAGCAACTGCTCCGTCTATATCAAAAACAAAATTTCCAAACATAATTTTAGTTATTATAATGATATTTTTTAGAAATTATACAAAGATAGTTATTTTTACAATTTATAATCTAATTTTTGGGCATTTTTAATTTCATTTGAGTGTGTAACAAGTAAGGGGATGTTAATTAAAAAATAGAAAAAATAATCTATGCCACTAAATCTCCAAATCTCTAAATTTCACTAAATAAATGAAAATCAAATAATTAAATTTTGTGGGATTTTGAGTTTTAGTGTTTTTGTGGCAACAATATTAAATCTTCCCCCGATTTGTTACACACTCAAATAATTACAAAATAACTAATAAATATGCTCGCAGAAATTATCACAATCGGCGATGAAATACTGATAGGCCAAATAGTTGAAAGCAATTCTGCCTATATTGCCGAACAGTTCACATCAGCAGGTATTCAGCTCAACAGGATAATTTCGGTTGGCGATAATCCGGCAAATATTATCAATGCCTTATCCGAAGCTAATCAAAAAGCTGACATAGTGATTATTACAGGTGGATTAGGACCTACCAAAGACGATATTACTAAAGCTGTGCTTTGTGAATATTTTAATACACAGCTTATTTTTGATGAAGAAGCTTTTACCAATATAGAACGGCACCTGAAATACCGGAATATTCCTGTCAACGAGCTGAACCGAAAACAAGCGGAAGTTCCTGAAAATTGTAAAATAATTCTGAACACCGAGGGTACTGCACCGGGTCTATGGTTTGAAAAAGACGGGACAATTTTTATTGCTATGCCTGGCGTCCCTTTTGAAATGGAAGCCATGATGAAGCACCAAGTAATACCGGTGTTAAAAAAAAGATTCAAACTGCCAAATATTGTTTATAAAACTGTTAATACGCAGGGCGCTTATGAAAGCCAGCTTGCCGAGATTCTTAATAAGTGGGAAGAGAACCTGAAGAAAAACGGAATTAAACTTGCATATCTGCCTTCCCCGGGTATCATTCAGTTGCGCCTTAGCTGTGAAGGAAGCGACAGAGCGATATTAACAGCCAAGCTCGAAAATGAAACGGAGAAATTAAAAAAAATTATTCCGGATTTTATCTATGGTTATGATGAAGATACTTTACCGCAAATTGTCGGAAAGCTGCTTATTAAAGCAGGTAAAACATTGTGTATTGCCGAAAGTTGTACGGGGGGAATGCTCAGCCATTTAATAACATCCGTTCCGGGATGTTCCGATTGGTTTCGTGGTTCTGTGATTGCCTATTCAAATGAAATAAAAGAAAAACAGTTAAATGTCAGCCCTGATACTTTATGCAATTATGGCGCTGTAAGTAAGCAAACGGTTGAAGAAATGGCAAACGGTGTTCGACATTTGCTAGGTGGAGATTTTGCTATTGCCGTTTCAGGTATCGCCGGCCCATCAGGCGGAACAAATGATAAACCGGTTGGCACGACATGGATAGCTGTGGCTTCATCAGAAAAATCTATATCACAAAATTATCTTTTCGGAAACGACCGCAGCAGGAATATTATAAGGGCTTCGCTGACAGCGTTAAATATGCTAAGAAAAATTGTGACCATTCACAGCTTAGATATTAGATATAAAATATGATTTTTTAACACCGAGAACACGGAGTATTATGAGTTACACAGAGAAAGATTGTTACTATTTAGGTTATTATTTTTGTTGATTATCCCATCGAAGTACGAATTTTTTACGAATATACGAACTACGAATTTATCCTAAACCCGACAGGCGTTGCACTGAGCTTGTCGAAGTGTCGTAAAGCTCCTGTTGGGTTTAAGAATTTCGTAATTCGTAAGTTCGTAGCTTTTTCGTACTTCGGTGGGATAATATCCGTATGAAATAATTTAGACCTAAACAGTTACGAAAGATTACAATAAATGGAATATAATTTTGATGAAATTATTAATCGCGAAGGCACTGCTTGTGTAAAATATGATTTTAAAAAAAAACAATATGGCAGTGAAGATATCCTGCCGATGTGGGTAGCCGATATGGATTTCAAAACTCCGGATTTTATAATAGATGCAATAAAAAAACGTGCTGAACATCCTGTTTTGGGATACTCATTTCATCCCGATAGTTTTTACGAATCGGTCATGGCTTGGCTTCAGAAGCGTCATGGCTGGACAGTCGCTAAAGAATGGCTAAGGTTTAGCCCCGGTATTGTACCCGCTTTAAATATGTGCGTCAGGGCACTTACTTCACCCGGTGATAAAATAATTGTTCAGCCGCCGGTTTATTTTCCTTTTTTTTCAGCTATCAGCGAAAACCAAAGAATCATTGTTGAAAACCCTCTTTTACTTAAAAACCGACGATTTTACATGGATTACAATAATCTGGAACAAATAATTGATGATAAAGTTAAAATGATTTTTTTATGCTCTCCTCATAATCCGGGCGGAATGGTGTGGTCAAAAGAAGAATTAATAAAGCTGGCTGTGATATGCCAAAGGCATAATATTCTAATACTGTCGGATGAAATTCATTCCGATTTGGTATTCAACCCATATAAGCACATACCTATGGCGCTCATTTCAGACCTTGTTGCACAATGTACAATTACATGCATAGCTCCAAGCAAGACATTTAACACGGCAGGATTATTTACTTCCGTATTAATCATACCTGATGAAACGCTCAGATTAAAATATACGGTTCAGCTTGAAAAATTACATATCGGATGGGGCAATATATTTGGCACCATCGCTTTTGAAGCTGCATATAAATACGGAGAATTATGGCTCGAACAATTATTGGATTATTTAAAGAATAACATTGATTTTGTTATTGACTATTGTAAAACTTATATACCCAAAATAAAAGTTATGAAACCTGAAGCGACTTATTTGCTCTGGCTCGATTTTTCAGTTTTTGGAATTGAAGATGATAAGTTGCGTGATATTTTATTGAATGATGCCAAACTGGATTTAAGTCATGGGCCTATTTTCGGAACAGGCGGAATGGGCTTTCAGAGAATGAATATTGCCTGTCCAAGATCCATATTAGCTGAAGCGATGAACAGGTTGAACAAAGTATTTGGAAAATAAATAAAAGCCGACTGCCGACTGCCGACTGCCGACTGCCGACTGCCGACTGCCGACTGCCGACTGCCGACTTTAAAGACAGACTCTATTTATGCTTTAAAGCTTTACCTATAAGGTTTAATAATAATTTTTCATCTTTTCTAACAACCGTAAGAATCATGTCAACAACACCGGTTCTGCTTATTCCGAGGTTTTTTTCATATTTACCAAGCAAATCGTAATTATCTTTCGACAACCTGAAGCCGGTATGAATTTTGTTTTCCTTTATTAATGCAGTTTTACCTTTAGCTGCTTTTACAATTGTCCTGACATTTTTAATATTTTTCTTTTTCATAATTAATAATTTTTTAGGTTAGCAATAAAAATAAAAATTTTTTTGTTGTACAAAGTAATTACATTGTTGAACATAAAACAAATTTTTATTAAAAAAGTTATTAAGAATTTTTTGTTAATAACTTTTATCATAAAAATATATATATTTGCATAATATAATATTCGTAATAATAATTTTTTAAAACAATAGTAAATTTATGAAAATTCCAATTCAACCCAGTTCGATCCGTAAAAGCACAATTGATTTTTATTTTCTTTATGCTTTTTACTATACTGCTCCTTACAGTATTGGTCTATTTCATTTTCTTTCATGGAAGAATGAAAAAGTTGGAACGGGAAATAGGTAAATATTTATCTGAAGAAATTACCTGAGTATCGTAACCGACCCTGTTACCGGAACATTTGAATTAATACCGCCAGGAATGGTTATGATGAAATAGTATGTTCCTGCTGGCAATGGTTTCCCTTTCAGCTTACCATCCCATGGCGCTGAATAGCCATTTGAATAAAAAATCCGTTTACCCCAGCGGTTATATATTTCGACAACTATATCTTCATATTCAAGCAAGTAATCTAATTCCCATGTATCGTTTACTCCGTCATCGTTTGGTGTAAAACCTTTTGGAATGTAAAACGGAACGAAGCGAATATTTACCGAATCAGCTTCGGGACAGCCGTACAGATTAACAGCCGATGCTTTATAGGTTATGGTTTGCCCTCCCGGTACATAGATAAATTCGAGATTCGGATTTTGAACATCGGTATTGTCAAGCCCTGTTTCCGGAGTCCAGCAAAATGAAGTATAAGCGCCGGGGCCTGTTATATTTAATACCACACTTTCGTCAGGATAAAGTATCAGATCATCTCCGGCATCAATTCCTAAAGGCGGGATAACTGTAACAGTAACTGAATCAATCGCACTGCATAAGCTGTCATTGACAGTCAATGTATAGACGGTAGTTTGTGCAGGAGAGGAAATTGGTGTCAGTATATTCGGATTGTTAAGACC
>JACQWN010000527.1 GCA_016209245.1 Bacteroidia bacterium | reverse complement strand
CATCGCCTTTTACAAATAAGGTTCTGTTATTAAAATTATTTGTAGCATCGCCGTCAATTACTACAATTCGTTTGTTGGGAAAACCGTCGAATTCGCCATAGATCAGTGGAGCTACATAAGCGGCGCCATTTCTGGCGTCAATATGAAGCCTGTAGGAATCATTCACAACATACCTGCCAGCTTCTGTACCGATGAAGACATTGTAGCTACCGTCGTTATTCTGTCCTGTCCATCTGCCGATATAGGTATTATGAATACCGGTCTTATTTTGATATCCGCTTTGATATCCGATAAATGTGTTGGAACCCCCGGTAGTATTTTGGTTACCGGCTTCATTGCCGATAAATGTATTAAAACTGCCTTCCTCTGCCATTATATCGCCGCCGATATTATTAAATCCTGCCGAGTATCCGAGGAAAATATTTTTAATTCCGTTTGTGTTTTTTGTTCCGCATTGATATCCGATAAAAACGTTTTCGCTGCCAGTGCCGGTTTTCAAACCGGTTTCCGTACCAATGAATACATTTCTGCTTCCTGAACTTGTCAAATAACCGGTTCTATATCCCATAAAGCAATTTGATTCCCCGTTTTTCAAAGATTTTCCGCTTTGATAACCGAAAACGCAGTTATGTTTTCCCCCGAATGTTCCACGTGTAATTGAATCGCCTGACTGATGTCCGATAAAATAGTTTCTTGTGGTCAGTTTCATAAAATCATTCCTGGCTCCACCCTGGGTACTGGCAATACCAAATCCGGCAGTAGAGTCGTTAACATAAACTCGCGTACTATCAATATCTATTGTTAATAAATCATTTGTAATTCCTTTTGTTTGACTGAATCCGCCGACAGCAAAACCGCCACGGCTCCCGGATGCCTTTACAGCAGAAGTGTCCTCGATATAAATTCTGACGCTATCAGGGGTTACACGTAGATATTCGTTTGTTATTCCTTTTGTTATGCTGAATCCGCCGACAGCAAAACCGCTGCGGCTGCCTGATGCTTTAATTGCAATATCATCGGCGACATATACACGAACCCCCTGTGAGTAAACAGCAAAAACCGTATCACCGGCGCTATTGATTACTTCAAAAAGCGGGGCTTGGCTCGATACGGGAACATCACCTTTTACTTCGAGTTTGCCTACAGGAGCGGTAGTACCTATGCCTAATTGATGTGATGTATTTGTTAAAAAAACATTTGAACCGGATAAGCCCCAAATACCGCCAGGATTACCATATGTAAGATTGACCCATGTACCTGCTTTGAAGAAGTAAAAAGAACCTGCATCGGTATCAAAAACCAGAAGCCCTGTTTCAGGGTTGTTAATTGCTGTACGTTGAGCAGTTGAAACTCTGGGTACAAGCATTCCTTTTGTGGTTGATTTAATGTCAAGCATAGCTGAGGGGTGAGCTATATAGCCGTCATCGTCTGAAATAGCGATGTTTTGAGCTTGTATCAAAACGGCATTCAGACAAAGAAAAACCACGATTGAAATTGTTGTAATTGTTTTCATAAGCAGTATTTTTTAGTTAAACATATATTTTTGATAATTTGTTGAGGTCATGCAGATTATGATTGATATTGTTTGTTTTTAGGGTTGCATAAAGTCAAATTCTTTAAAATATAAAGATACAAAAATAATAAAAAAGGTTGCATATTGATGATAGTTTTTTATTACCGGAGTCAATTGAGTGTTATATTAGAATAGTAAAGATTCATAAAGTTTTTTCGTTTGCAAAGCAATTTTTTTCCATGAAAAATATTGCTCAACTCTTTTTCTGCCTGCCAGTCCAAATTTTTTTCTTTTATTTTCATCATTTAATAATTCATTGACGGCATTAGCAATTTGCAAAGGATTAGCGGGTTCAACAAATATTCCTGTTTGATTATGCATGACGACTTCTAAAATTCCGCCGACTTTCGAGGCAACAACCGGCTTTTCTGTCGCCATTGCTTCTAAATTTATAATTCCGAATGGTTCATAAATTGAAGGACAGACAAATACTTTTGCGGCGGAATAAAGCTGGATATATTCTTCTTCTTTCAATAATTCGTGAATCCAGAGGATGTTTTTTTTCGTTTTGACTTTTTCCGACATTCTGTCTTCGTAATCTTTAGTATCGGCGCCCACAGCGGCAAAAACTATTTGTACTGATGGATTAATTAAGTCAGCGGCATCAATAAGATATTCCATACCTTTTTGCGGGGTTGGCCGTCCAACGAATAGTATATAATCGTCTTTTATTGAATATCGTTTCTTAAGAGCATCGGCTATAGGAGTAAATTTCCATTTATTCAAATCTATTCCATTATGAATAACAACGATATTTTCTTCTTTGACATTAAAAAATTTCATTATATCCTGTTTCATCATTTTTGAGACGGCAACGATTTTATCGGCATTTTCCAAGCCGATTTTTTCCATCCAGGCGCTTACCTGATATGCGCTGCCGAGCTGGTCTTCCTTCCATGGACGTAAGGGTTCTAAGCTATGTGATGTTGCCACAAATGGAATATTGTATAATTTTTTTGCCAGGAAACCGGCAAAATGGCCATACCAGGTATGAGTATGCACAATGTCAGAATTTATTTCATCAGCCAGCAGTCCAAGGTTTGTTGTGAAAGTATTAAACAGAAGCTGAAATTTTTTTTCATTGCATTTTATATCTTCTGACGGCTTATATCCGGTAATCCTGAGATTTTTCTCTTTAATATCCTGATCGCCGAAACAACGAACTTCAACATCAATGAATTTTGACAGATTTTGGGCAAGATATCGTAAATGAACTCCCGCACCTCCATAAACATAAGGAGGATATTCTCTTGCTATAAATGTAACTTTCATCGCTTAATGTCCAGGTGTTACATAATACATATTTACTATTGACGAATATTGTCCGTATTTTTTCATCTGACTAAGCTTATCCATTTGCAGCATATATGCCTGATTGAATTCCGGTCCTATAAATGTTTTTGGTACAATCTCGTTATCAAAAAATTGTGCAAGCTCTCTTCTAGCATATGGGTCGTTATTTTTTATGACTCTCTCCCGTATCTGAAAGAAATATTCAAAATGTTTATTGGCCAGCTCAACTGAACTATCATCAATAGTTACAGAATAATTTCCCGGACTTGTAGTAATTCGAAAAATATATACAGGTTCTATATAAGGGGTTACTTTGAACCAATTTTCTCTGCCATATGTTTTATAAACTTTATTCGTAAGAAGGTCATGCAGAAAATAGTCTTCTGATGAGCATATTCCGCAAAGCTCTAATGGAATTGTAATTCTCCCCTGATGATTATTGAATTGGTCAACATTTACAATAATTAAAATTGCATTTTTATTCTTTTTATCTGTTTTTAAATAACCGAGCAAGAAATCATCAGTAGAATTGCAGAAAGTTAAATTATCAAAATATTGTAAGCCAGTATTTTCTCTTCGGATAGCATTGAGTTTTGAAATATAATCTTTTATATTATCATGAGCATTCCAATCCCAAACTTTATATTGATATTTTTCAGAGTCCGCATATATTTCGGTACCGGGAAATGCTTTGCCATCTAATAATTCATACCCGTTATATATGCCATAAGCGGATGATAAAGTTGCAGCTAAAACCACTCTCATCTTAAATGCCGCTTTATTGCCTGTTTGTATTATTGTTGGACAAATATCAGGAGTGTTTGTAAAGAAATTAGGGCGTAAGAAAGTTGTTAAATAACTATTAGTAAGCTTTGAAACATATTCAATTAAATCGCGTTTGGAATCACGCCAGGTGAAGTATGTGTATGATTGGGAGAAACCTATTTTAGATAATTCTTCAAGCTTTTCATAATATGTGAAAGCTTCAGATAATAGCACGACTTCGGGATGATTTTTATTAAGCTCTTTTAACAGCCATGCCCAAAATTCTGTAGGTTTAGTATGCGGATTATCAACGCGGAAAATTTTTACTCCTTGATTTATCCAGAAAATAAATATGTCTTTCAATTCATTCCACATCTCCATTCTTGCTTTTTCAGCGGTTTGATTTTCTTTTATTGGTGAAGGATAAAAATTTAATGGTATTATGTCTTCGTATTTTTTTGGTGGATTTTCAGCAAATCTGAGAGTACCGTCAGGATTGTAGAAAAACCAGCCAGGATGCTCTTTTATATAAGGATGGTCAAAAGAGCATGTGAGCGGTATATCTAAGGCGACTTCTATTCCTATTTTTTTACATTCTTTGATAAAATGTTTGAAATCATCTAATGTGCCTAATTCAGGATTGACAGATTTATGTCCGCCAAATTCATTCCCAACAGACCACGGACAGCCAGGTTCATCGGGATATACCCAAAGCCGGTTGTTCGCCCCCTTACGATTTGTCTTTCCTATCGGATGAATTGGAGGAAAGTAAATTACATCAAATCCCATGTGTTTTATATCTTCAAGGCGTTCCTCACAATCTTTAAAAGTCGCGGCCTTATTAGGTATTTTCCCTTGCGAGCGATGAAACATCTCATACCATGATGAAAATCGTGCATATTGTGGTTCAACAATAACTTCTATAAGCTTATCATAAACGATTGTCGTTTTTCTTCGCCCAAGACTTGTTATCTCACCTTCTATTGTATAAATATATGTCCCTAACGAATTGAATTTAATCTCCGCTTTATAGCTTACTTCTTCTAAATTTCCATCTTCTATGCTGGGTTTCATGAGTATTTTCTTCCATTTCTCATTTTGCGAATATTTATTCCTGTATTTTAAATAAAGCAGAATTTCCTTAAAAGATTCTCCATTTTCCTCTTCACTGATAATGTTACAAGATATAAAGAAATTTCTGTCAATTTCTGTTTTTACAGGATATTTATCCGCATCAATTTCCGGGTAAACATTTACAATTTTACATGTTTTCATACTGAAATAAAAAAATGCAAAGATATAGTTTTTTTGGTCAAAATATTTTATAAGTTTAGTAGGCTAAATTTTATTTTGAGGTGCTGGGGAAAAAGTTATTAACCTAACAACAAAAAAGGGGTTTTATACATAGCAAACGCCTCTCTCTATTAAAAAACGAGGCTGTCATTCAGAGTGTAGCGAGGAATCTGTTAAGGTATTTCAAGGATAAATTTGACACCTTTTCCTGTCGTACTTTCACATCTTATCGTCCCTTTCAGCTTTTGTATGACAAGATTATAGACAATGTTCAGACCTAAACCAGTGCCTTTTTGTTTATTTGTTGTAAAGAATGGGTCGAAGATTTTCGGGAGGATTTCCGGGGGGATGCCACAGCCGGTATCAATATATTGCAAATATAGAGACGCACCGCTGTGCGTCTGTACAATAATCGTTATGCAACCGCTATCTATATCATGAAAACCATGACGGATACTGTTCAATACCAGGTTGGTGATTATCTGTGCAAAAATGCCCGGATAGCTGTCAATTTCAAGATTGGGAGCGCAATCTATTGTTGTGGTTATTTGCTTATTCCCGAGTTCAGGTTTCAAGCTGAGCAATATATCTTCGATATAGGATTTTAGCAGGAATTTCCGTTTGTCTTCGGTAATCTGGTCAATTGAGACTTGTTTAAAGCTGCGGACGAGTTCGCCGGTACGGGTCATGTTTTTCAGGATAAGATTTCCTGTTTGATATATGTTTTCAAGATATTCCTCGAGCTGACGCCGGCTCATCTGTTCGCTTTTGTACAACGCAGCGAATTGTTTCGTTTGTTCAACAAGCGAGGAAGATGCTGTGATTCCGATACCTACAGGTGTGTTGATTTCATGTGCAACACCGGCGACAAGGTTCCCGAGAGATGCCATTTTTTCAGATTCGATTAGTTGTTCCTGTGTGGTTTTTAGTTCTTCAAGGGTCTGTTCCAGCTCTTCTTTTTGTTCGGTTATCAGGATATTTTTTTCATTCAGAATTTTATTCGACTTTAGCTTTTGCTTATATCCCCTGAAAATAACCAACGCCAGCAATCCAACCAAAATAAAACCTCCGATAAAAGCATTTCGTTGTAAATTTTTCTTCTTAACTTCTGCATCCTTCTTGGCTATTTCAACTTTCTGAAGTTCTTTTTCTTTATTTAGCAAAGTTATTTCTTTTTCTTTTTTTTCAGTTTCGTATTTGGTCTGCATCTCGGTAATCTGCCTGTTTGTGGATTCATTTAAAAGACTATCACAAAACCTGTTAAATAATACATAATATTTATAAGCATCCTGGAAGCTTCCTTTTTGCCGGGCGATTTCTGAAAGAGCAGAATATGCATCAGCTATTTCGCTCAGCGAACTTATTTCCAAAGCAAGTTGAAGGGCTTGTTCAGCAGCACTTGTGGCTTTTTGCAATTGGCCCAGATTCACGTAATTTGATGAAAGATTTGTAAGACACATTGATGTGGTTTTTTTGTCACCAATGGCGCTTAATTCCTTTAAAGCTTTTTCAAGAGAAAGTGTTGATTGTAAATATTCTTTCTTAAATTGGTAAACGATGCCAATATTCATTAAAGTGCCGGCTTTTTCGATTTTCATACCTATTTTATCATAACTTTCAAGAGCGGCAGTATAGAATTTAAGAGCTTCGTCATAATTCCCTTCCTTTCGTGAAATAATACCAAGCATATTATTACAGTTTGCTATACCTTTGATATCTCCCAAATCCTTATCTATTGTCAGGGCATCATTCAGGTATTTTCGCGCTGAAGCATAATTACCAATGTCTTTCAATACATTGCCAATATTATAATATGCACAGGAAACGCCTTCCCGGTCTCCGAATTTTTCTTTTATCCTTACCGATTTCTGGTAAAATTCAATAGCTTTTTGGAAATCACCTTTATAAAAATACAATGAACCAATAGAATTATAAGTGGAAGCAAGTTCTACGCTGTCACATATATCCTTGTACAGGACAATACTTTTATTGAAATAATCAATACCTCTTGTATAATTTCCCGTAGCCCTCATTACTATACCAAGTTTAGAATAACATTCTGCAATACCGAGAGTGTCATGGTCAGACAAATATTTCTGCAAAGCTTTAAGATAGGTTTCTTCGGCATTCTGATATTCGCCCTTTATCAAAAAAACAGAACCGATGGTAATAAGACAAGTAGCAATTCTTTTATTGAATTTTATTTTTCGGGTAAGTTCATACCCGCGATTTGCATAGTGCAATGCACTGTCGGTATTGAAGTACATATATTCCCAAGCGATGTCATTCAAAATATTAACTGTAGTTGTATCATCTTTGGCAGTTTTTAGTTCATTGAGCAAGCTATCCAATTTAGTTTGACGTTGTGCTATAGCATTTAGATATAACAAACAAAATATAATGCACAGGATAAATGATATAAGATGAATTTTTGTTTTTGTATTCATAGTATTAGCTTTTTATTGTTTTGATTTTCGGGTAAAGATAAATATTTAGCCAAAAATTCAAACAGAATGTAAATTTAAAATTTATTGTAATTTTGCTCTATGAATCGTTTATATTTAATAGTTGCAATTGTCGTTCTGACAGCGCAAACAACAGCGATTTTATCGCAGGAATGGCGGAGGCTTGACAGTTTACGCATGTTTTTCGAAGAAAAAAGCAGTTTCGATACGGCTCTTATATATGCCGAAAAAGCCCTGCAAAAAGTTGCAGAAGAATTCGGTAAAGATGATACTGCTTATGCCAATATGTTACGGATTATTGGAGATGTATGTTATCATTTATTGCAATATGATAAGACGATAGAATATTTTCTTCAAGAAAAAGAAATACGGGAAAAGATACAGGGAAAAAATCATTCTGATTATGCAGAAACGCTCAACAATCTTGGATATTTTTATAGTTTAACAGGTGAATACGAAAAAGCAGAGTCCTTATATATTGAATCGAAAAATATTACAAAACAAGTATTTGGTGAAAACGATCCCGAATATGCTTTGACCTTAAATAATTTGGCTGAATTATACAGAGCTATGGGCATTTATACAAAAGCCGAGCTATTACTTGTTGAAGCCAAAAATATCCGTAAAGAAACTTTAGGTGAAAAACATCCCTTTTTCGCCATTTCCTTAAATAATTTGGCGGGATTATACTGTCAGACGGGCAGGTTTGAGGAAGCAGCGTCCCTGTATATTGATGTAATAAATATATATAAAGAAACATTAGGGCAAGGACATCACAGCTATGCTACCGCCTTAAATAATCTGGCTGCGGTGTACTATTATACAGGTGATTATAATAAAGCAGAGCCTTTATTGATTGAAGCTAAAAATATAACAAAAGAAGCTTTAGGCGAAGAGCATCCCGATTATGCCACTTCATTGAATAATTTAGCTCAATTATATAAAGATATAGGTAACTTAAAAAAAGCAGAATTTTTACTGCTCGAAGCTGTAAATATAGACAAAAAAATATATGGTGTAATGCATCCTGGATATGCTTTGTCAATAAATAATCTGGCTTTATTATATAAGGAAATGAATGAGTATTCCTTGGCTGAACCTTTATTTAATGAAGCCAAAAATATACGTAAAAAAGTGTTAGGTGAAATGCATCCGGGATATGCAGAATCCTTACAAAGCCTTGCTGAATTATATAGAATTATGGGCAATTCCTCTATTGACCTTGAAGTCAGAGCTGACATGTTATCCAAAGCTGATTCTTTATATGCTGAAGTTGAAAATATTTTGAAAAATACGGTGGGCAAAGAGCATCCCGACTATGTTACTTTCCTAAATAATCTTGCTTTATTATATAAGCTAATGGGTAAATATACGAAAGCAGAGCAATTATTTACTGAAGCTAAAAATATACATAAAGAAACATTATGTGAAAAGCATCCTCATTATGCATCTTTATTATATAACCTGGCCGGATTATATGAAGATATGAGAAATTACACAAAAGCTGAACCCCTCTTTATTGAAGGTATTGAAGTAATAAATTATAATTTACTGCAAAATTTTACTTTTTTATCAGAAACAGAAAAAGAGTTGTATTTTAATACTATCAGAGGTTATTTTGAGGGTTTTAATTCATTCGCTATTAAATGGAAAACAGAAAGACCTGCAATAGTAAACAATGTTTACGATAATACAATTAAAAATAAAGGTTTGCTGTTAAAATCCTCAACCGCTATGCGAAATGCCATATTAAGCTCAAATGATACCGCTTTAATTACATTATATGATACATGGATATCATTGAAAAAAGAAATATCGCAACTATATTCCACAGCGAAGGATAAACGCATAAAAGACCCTAAAGAATTGGAAGAACAGGCAAATGAGCTTGAAAAGGAACTGGTAAAGGGATCCCGACTTTTCAGTGATTTTGCCGAAGTGCAAAAAATAACTTGGCAGGATGTACAAAAAGGATTAAAACCAAATGAAGCAGCTATTGAATTTATACATTTCAGATATTATGATAAGGACTGGACCGACACATCTCTGTATTGTGCATTGATAGTAAAACCCGAAAGTATATATCCTGAAATGCTCAGACTTTTTAACGAAAATCAGCTTGAAGAAATATTAGGTAAGTTCAGCGGTAATAATTTTAATTACATAACACATATTTACGGAAAAAAAAAAGAAAATAGAGGAGAATTGTATGAACTTATCTGGAAACCGATGGAAGAAAGTCTTAAAAATATAAAAACTGTTTATATTTCACCGGCAGGCTTATTGCATAAAGTATCGTTTTCTGCATTAAGTACGGGAAAGGAGCTTTACCTATGTGATAATTACGATATACGATTGCAATCAAGCACAGGAAAGGTAGCTTTGAAGGAAGATTTCTTATTCGGCAGTGAAATGACAGCAGTTGTTTTTGGTGTAATAAACTATGATACCGACAGTGTTGGAAGCGGGATATGGAAATACCTTGAAAGCACAAAGACCGAAACAGAGAAGGTCAAGACACTGCTTGAAAAAGGGAAAGTAAAGGTGACCTATTTTAAAGGTTCGGAAGCGACAGAGGAAGAGTTCAAGATGACAGCTTCAAGCAGTAATATTATGCATATAGCGTCACATGGCTTTTTCTTCCCCAACCCAGAAGAAGTAAAAAAAAAAAAGGAAAAACCTGCAGAATATACAGAGACATCAGGTGGTTATAACAGAGGTTTTGGTATAGAGAGCTTTATTATTAACAAAAATCCTCTTATGCGGTCGGGGCTTGTTTTTGCCGGAGCTAATGATGTCTGGTGCAAAGAAAAACAAGCGGAGAAAGAAGATGGGGTTCTAACGGCTCAGGAAGTAGCTCATACGGATATGCGAAAGACGCAGCTTGTGGTAATGTCTGCCTGTGAAACAGGCTTAGGCGACATCAGAGGCAGCGAAGGCGTATATGGCTTACAGCGCGCATTCAAAATGGCAGGGGTTAAATTCCTCGTTATGAGCCTCTGGCAGGTACCAGATGCAGAAACCGAAGAATTTATGACAATGTTTTACACAAAGCTTCTGCAAATAAAAGACATTCGTAAAGCATTTAATGAAGCGCAAGCTGAGATGCGGAAAAACTATGATCCGTATTACTGGGGAGCATTTGTTTTAATTGAATAGTTCAGAGCCTTAATTTCGGCTTTCATATTATCAAGTTCGTTTTTTAGTACAACATTGTTATTCTCAAGAATAGCATTTCTTTTTTCAATCTCCGTTATTCTTTTTTCCTGTTCAAGGATTGTTTTCAGCATAGGAGTAATAAGTTGTGAATAATTTACAGTTTCAACTTGGCCATTATCGTTATAGCTGACAAATAGTTTATTAACTTTTTCGACTTCTTCGGCAATTAAACCGTATTGTGTTGTATTTGATTTATCGTTTTTATAAATAAAATTAACAGGTCTGAGCAGGTAAAGCCAGTTAATATTTTCCATATCCTTAATATCCTTTTTATATTTTTCTGACGAGGAGAGATAGCCAAGTTTTCCTGTATTATCAATATATAAATCCCTGTTTGTCGCACCCACTACATCATCATAGACGCCCGGCATCAGAATCTGTCCGTTTTGTTGAATATTCATAACAATAGTACCGCTACTGACAGGGCCTGTTGCGAAATCTACACCTGTTTTAAAGAGAAAGTTATTTTCCGAACCCAGTATAAAATTATCGGCTGTTCCTTCGGCCGCAAGATAGGCAACAAAGTTAAGGTCATCTTCCAAAGTAATTATCGGGTCATCATTTTCAGTTATGGTTAAGGAAGAATATGTCTGATGGGTGCCTGCGCTATTAGCATTAACAAATACTCCGCCGCCGTTTATTTCAAGCTTATCTCCGGGGTTTGTAGTATTGATACCTACATTTGCATTAAGAGCTAATAGATTATTATCAAATTCGCCATAAATCAGAGCACTAGTTGAAGTAGCCAAAGAGTTCTCAATATATAATTTATTAGAACTTGTTTCCCAGTATCCAGCATTATATCCGATAAGAACATTATAATTTCCTGTTAAATTTTTGTAACCGCTTCCATATCCTATAAAAGTATTATAACTACCTGTAGTTATTGAGTATCCACTATAAGAACCCATAAATGAGTTTTTGTTAAAATCTGATGCAGAACTACCATAACCTGCTCTATACCCCATTAATACATTATAATCGCCGGAGGCATTGTAATAGCCACTTTCGGCACCAAAGCAGGAATTATAATTATATGAAAAAGTATTCTGACCATATCCGGCACAATGTCCAAACAAACAATTAGTATTTCCTGATTTATTATATCTACCTGCATAAACACCAAAATAGCAATTATAATCACCGGATTCCTGATTACTTCCACATACCCCACCATAAAAACTGTTTCTAATCCTGTTATTAAATTGCTACCACAGGAATAACCTATCAATGTATTTACATTATTTCCGTTAAAAGCCGTACCTGCTTCATAACCAATAAAAAGATTACCGTTTCCAATTTCACTGTTATAACCAGCTCTTCTACCAAAAAATATATTAGTTCCTCCGGCAGTATTTTTATAGCCCGATTCTGTGCCTATAAATATATTGTTCCAACCTACTGTTGTATTTCTTCCCGCTTTATAACCTAAGAACAAATTCTGTTCACCGGATACAATACTATCGCCTGCTAAATGCCCAATGAAATAGTTATTTGGATTTAGATCCATGTAGCCTTGTGAACCTGTTGCGAGGTCGCGAATTTCAAATCCGCCGGCGCCGTCTGTCCATACGCGTGTGCTGTCGTCAGCAACGAACATATAATCGTCGGTATAAGTTCCTTTTGTAAGACTAAAACCACCAACGGCGAATCCGCCTCTGCTTCCTGATGCTTTTACAACGTCTTCTTCAATGTAAATACGAACACTATCAGGGGTTACACGTAGATATTCGTTAGTCAGCCCTTTTGTCATGCTGAAACCACCCACAGCAAAACCGCTGCGGCTGCCTGCGGCTTTGACAGCAGGATCATCGGCGACATATACACGAACCCCCTGTGAGTAAACAGCAAAGACTGTATCACCGTTACTGTTCAGCACCTCAAATAAAGGAACATTACTTGTAAGCGGGACATCGCCTTTCACCTCAAGTTTTCCGACAGGCGCCGAAGTGCCGACTCCTACATGATAGGTATTATTTGTCAGATAGACATTAGAGCCGGACTGGCTCCAGATATTACTCGGATTTCCGTAAGTGAGGTTGACCCATCCTGTTCCATTGTAAAAGTAAAAACTACCGATGGAAGTATCGAATACGAGCAATCCTATAGCCGGACTAGCGATAGCGGTCCGCTGAGCGGTCGTTAACCGTGGGATAAGCAATCCCTTTGTCAGCGATTTTACATCAAGCATAGCCGAGGCATGGGCGGTATAGCTGTCGTCGTCGGTGATGGCGATATTTTGCGCTGATAAGCTCATATCGAAGCCCCATATTGAAATTAAAGACAGAAGCAGTAATTTTTTCATAATGATAAAAGTTTTGGGTTGTTATTTTTCAAAAAATAATTTGATACAAATATATAAAAATAAATTTAGTGTCTTGACAATTTAAAAATGAAACATTGAAAACAATTTTTTAATCCAGACCTCACAGGTTTCTAAAACCCGTGAGGTCTTAAAATTAAATTGTCGCAACATTAGTATATTGTGAATGGGAAAATTTAGTATATTTGAGCATTTTTCAAAATCGCTTCAAAGTAGTTTACACTTTTTGGTATTTTTCAAATGCCGCTTTACAAATTTCGGCATACTCACCCCCTTCCCCACACTATGAATAGAGAGGGGCGATACATCCGTATAGTTCGACATTTCGACAGGCTCAATGCAACGCAGGCTCACTACAAGTTATTTGAAATATTGATGACTCTTTGTTATAATACGTCAGTATCATCCCCCTCTCTGCTCGTAGGGGGGACCGAGGGGGTGAGTACGTCAATACTCAAAGGTGTTTTCTTTTGTCACTATTTTTATTAAAATTGTAAACTAAAAAATAGGCATTTTGAAAAATGCCTATATTTGTCTTGTTTATAAATAGTCTCATTGTCTATGAAAAAAAAATTACCACTTGGAATATCGGATTATAAGAAAATAATCGAAGACAATTTCTATTATTTGGATAAAACCCTCATAATAAAAGAAATACTTGATGCAAGTGAGGAAATCGTACTGATTACACGTCCCCGCAGATTTGGAAAAACTCTTAACCTCAGTACTCTGAGATATTTTTTTGAAAAGACCGATGTATCGAATCAGCGCTTATTTAGCGATAAAGCTATATGGCAAACAGGGAAGGAATATGCCGGTAAACAGGGTCAGTACCCTGTAATATTTTTGACATTTAAAGATGTAAAAAGATGTAAAAGACAATAACTGTGAAACAGCATTCATAAAAATAAAGGATATAATTCAGGACGAATACAAAAGGCATAATTACCTTATAAATGGAAATACTGCGGTTGACATTATAGATAAAACATATTTTGAAGCAATAAAAAGCAGGGAAGCACATCGTGCCGATTATGAAAACAGTCTTAAAAAATTGACTTCTTTTTTAACGATTTTTCATAAACAAAAAGTTATTCTTTTAATTGACGAGTACGATACGCCTATACATGCAGCATATTTGAATGGTTATTATAACGAAATGATAAGTTTTATGCGTAATTTTCTTAGCGGGGGACTGAAAGATAATGTGCATATTGAAAAGGCGGTATTGGCAGGGATTTTGAGGGTGGCTAAAGAAAGCATTTTTTCGGGATTGAATAATATTATTACGGTTACTGTTTTAGATGACAAGCTTTGCGATAAGTTCGGGCTTACAAATAATGATGTTGAAAAAATAATTTCCGATTATAAATTAGAGACACATTTATCAGATGTAAAAGAATGGTATAATGGTTATATTTTTGGTACTGAAGTTATTTATAATCCATGGTCAATACTGAATTATGTTGATTGTAATAATAAAGGATTCCAGCCCTATTGGGTAAATACCAGTTCGAATGATATTGTAAAGGATTTAATAATTAAAGGCAGTTCGAAGCTGAAACAGGAATTGCAGCAATTGATGTCGGGCATTATACTTAAAAAAGTTATCGAAACACATACTGTATTCAGGGATTTGGAACATTCGGAAGAGGCGGTGTGGAGCTTCCTGTTATTTAGCGGTTACTTAAAAGCATCCCTCACGGAAATATCGGAAGGCGATATTATTTGCGACCTGCAGATACCCAATGCCGAAGTACATTACCTGTTCCGGAATATCATTAAAAACTGGCTGTCGGAAAGCGCCGGTAATCAAAGGGTACAACAATTATTACATGCATTATTGAATAAGGAAGTTGAAATATTTCATGAGATATTGCAGGATTTCATGCTGAGTGTTTTCAGCTATTATGATACAAAAGGACGGGAACCCGAAAAGGTATATCAGGCATTCCTGCTGGGCTTATTCGTAAATCTGCATGATGAATATGAAATAAAATCGGAAAGGGAATCCGGTTATGGAAGATTTGATATTACAATTAATCATAAGACAGATAAAAATAAAACCGCATTTATTATTGAATTAAAATCCTTAAGAAAAGTAAAGAAAGAAATTTTAAAGCAAGCCGTACGGTCTGCTTTAGCTCAGATTGAAGAACGGCAATACGAAAAAGAACTGAAAGATAAAGGAATTACCGATATTCTAAAATTAGGGATTGCGTTTGATGGCAAGAGGGTAGAAATAAAAACCGGATAGATGCTGATTTTTTCTACCGGCAATTCAACCAAACAGTACCATCATAAACATTTTTATGAATAAAAATAAAATCATAAGTTGTACTGCCAACGGGATAAATTTCCGCATTTTAAAATACATGACGCTCAATTGTCTTACAGACGAATTGAGGTCGCTGACTTTCGTTCGTCCACAGGACAACGAAACGTCATATTTCTATATTTGCGGAAATCATGCTTTCAACTTGACAGGTTTATCCAGTTTTTAATATAGCATATATGACTATACCCCCGCACGGGACCAAAGCCTTCCATGTCATAATTCAGCATTGCCGGTAATTTGTTTATTAACAGTATTCAAGGCACACGTCAAATAGTTTAGCGTTTTAACAACTTAAAGATGAAACATAGTAAAAACAATTTTTTAATCCAGACCTGACAGGTTTTAGAAGCGAAGATTCAGGACTCCCGAACCATCGCAAAATAAAAATGCTACTTTATATTGTAATTCAGAAATCTTATGTAAATTTGCAGCTTATCAGTTTATTAATCAATATTTGGAGTCTTAAGGATGATAAATATTAATACTTTTACGCAACTAAAAAGCATTCCTGTTGAAGAGAGGATTCGGATTATCGAAGTTATTCTTCAATCATTGAAGGATGATTTTTTCCCAAAGTATAAACCCCAAAAGGTTAGATACAAACCTTTCAAAATTCGTAAATTCAGTTTAGGGGAGGAAATTCATATTGACCGCGACGAATTGTATTCAGAACGAGGGGTATAAATATGTTTGCAATAGACACAAATATTTTAGTTTATGCTCATAACAAGGATTCTTCCTATAATAAAAAGGCAAGCGCATTTCTTGAAAAAGCAATGAATGAACGAAATGACGAAGGAATTCTTTCTATATGTATTCCTACTCAGGTATTGATGGAATTCATTAATGTTATTACACGTCAAAATGTTGAAAAGCCTCTATCTTTATCCAATGCAATAGAAATAGTTAAAGAATATATAAAGACAGGTATTACGATAATTAATCATAGGGAAACACAAATTCAAACTTTTTTAGATTTATTAAGCTCTATGACAACCCGAAAGAAAGTGTTTGATGTAGCTCTTGCAGCGACGCTCAAGGACAATAATATAAAGGGACTTTATACAGTAAATGTTACTGATTTTAAAGATTATGACTTTTTAGAAGTTAAAAATCCTTTATAGCTTTCACAAACTGCAACAGATAGTATTATTCCTATTGACTACGTATATGTGTCAATTGTTTTCAACCAAAGCATATAAAGCCAAATCATTAACAGCCCTGCTTACTCCACCACGCAAATCGTGAATTGCCCGCCACCTGTTTGATAGTCATATACTCTGATATAATCCTAAAATGCCTTTTTAGTTAATAACTATGTAATTTAGTTAGCGGTATTTTGAAAGCTTCAAATATTTTTCTCTGTCTTTTTGATATTTCTGTGATAAAAGGCGTAGTATCATAGAGTTTAACAATTTTAATTTTGCGAAGTTCTAACAAT
>JACQWN010000526.1 GCA_016209245.1 Bacteroidia bacterium | reverse complement strand
GATACAGGTGCAAAATCAAACTCATTCTTTTCAGCGTTCTTTAAAATGGCTTCACCATCACCGGCTGAAATAAATTCACCACTTGCATTCAACAATTTTAATGCATTCCATTGTTCCGGATTGTGACTGGCTGTAATTATTATTCCGCCATCGACTTTCTCTTCTGTAACGGCAATCTCAACTGTCGGGGTGGTGGCAAGGCCTATATCAATTATATTAATACCCATTCCCATCAATGCTCCGCTTACAAGATGATTTACCATTTCGCCGGATAATCTGGCATCCCTGCCTACTACAACCAAGCAAGCGTTTTTAGTGGAATTTTTTTTCAACCATATTGCATAAGCTGAAGTAAATTTCACAATATCGGTTGGTGTCAGCCCTTGGCCTGAATATCCGCCGATTGTGCCGCGGATTCCTGAAATAGATTTAATTAGTGTCATAATAATAGTACATTCAAGTCCTAAATATAGCTTTATTAAAATTATTTTAAAGTCTGTTTTAAAAAAGCAATTTTTTTTTGAGTAATAGTATAAATTTTAGTTTATTTACGCCCCAAATATCAATAAAAATTTATTTATTATGAAAAATGCTATTGATTCCATATTAAACAATTTTACATCTAAAGAAAAAGGTAGCTTAATACCCATGCTTCAGGCAGTACAGAAAGAAGTAAAATATATTTCAGGTGAAGCGGTTGACAAAATTTCAAAATATTTAAAAATATCGCCAAGCCATATTTATGGAGTTGCAACATTTTATTCACAGTTTAAGTTTAATCCACCTGGCCGCAATTCTATTAAAATTTGTCTTGGCACTGCCTGCCATGTTCAGGGAGGCGATTTTCTTTTAAGTACATTAAAAGTACAGCTTAATATATCACCTGGTGAAACAACCGAAGATTTAAGATATGACCTTGAAAGGGTTGCTTGTCTCGGATGTTGCGCAATTGCACCTGTGGTTTCGGTAAATGATGAAATTCATAGTAAAATGTCGGTGATAAAATTAAAGGAAGTATTGAATAAATATGAGTAACGCAAGGATTACAAGGATTTTTTGAAATATATTGCTATGAAATGGAAAAATGAAAATTAGTAAAAATATGCAAAGAAGGACAATCCCGTAGGGATAAAATATTTGTAGCCCCATGCTTTAGCACGGGGAAAAAGAAGTCAACAAATTAAAGCGTCGCAGGCAGAAAAACTATTATAAGCACAATGCTACAGCGACGCAAAGTAGACATATAGTTAGAAGCAAACATTTAAAATATAACGAATAACGAGTAAAAAATAACGAATATTGAATAACGAATATTTCATAAAGTATGATTAAGTCTTATAATGATTTTACAGGGTTTCAAAAAAATTCCGCTGACGAATGGCAGGAATTACAGACCCCCCGTACACCTGTAATTTATATAGGTATGGGAAGCTGCGGTATTGCTTCAGGAGCAGGGAAAGTTTATGATACAATCCTTAAAACAATTGCAAAAAAAAAGGTAAAAAACCAGGTAATAAAAGTCGGATGTATTGGTCCTTGTTATTTGGAACCCCTGTTAGACATTCAGAAATTCGGAATCCCGCGTCTGAGTTTTAATAATGTTGATGAAGCAAGAGCAAATGACATAATCGCCGAATATATTACAGGTGATACGCATAAGCTAAAGCCCATCGGCTATCTGGCAGAGCAAAATATTCAGATGGATGGAATAAAATCGTTTTGGGAGCTGCCCATGATGAAAAACCAGACACGAATTGTGTTAAAAAATTGTGGTATCATAAATCCTGAAAATATAGAGCATTATATTGCGAGGGGTGGTTTTAAAGGTTTGATTAATGCCTTTGAAAAAGGGCATGAAGGTGTTATTGAAGAAATAAAAATATCAGGGCTTAGAGGCAGAGGAGGCGCTGGATTCCCGACATACAAAAAGTGGCAATTCTGCAGAGATGCCGCAGGAAGCACGAAATACCTGATATGTAATGCTGATGAAGGCGACCCTGGCGCCTTTATGAACCGTTCACTTATTGAAGGCGACCCGTTTGCATTATTAGAAGGTATGCTCATCGCCTCTTATGCAATTGGTGCCAATCATGGTTATATTTATATCAGGGCTGAATATCCGCTAGCAATTGAAAGGTTGAAAATTGCAATTAGCCGGTTGGAAAATTTAGGACTACTTGGCGAAAATATCCTGGACAGCGGTTTTAATTTTGAAATAAAACTAAAAGAAGGCGCCGGCGCATTTGTTTGTGGCGAAGAAACCGCTCTGATTGCCTCTATCGAAGGTAACAGAGGTATGCCAAGAAGCAGACCGCCATACCCTGTTAACTCAGGGCTTTATGATAAACCCACAACGATAAATAATGTTGAAACTCTTGCAACCGTTCCTATTATCCTTGCCAAAGGCGGGAAATGGTATTCCGGTTTTGGAACAGAAGGCAGTAAAGGAACAAAAACATTTGCCCTGGTTGGCAAAATAAGGAGAACAGGGCTTATTGAAGTATCTATGGGAATGACTTTACGACAAATTATTTTTGATATTGGAGGCGGAACACAGAAACCATTCAAGGCAGTTCAAACAGGCGGTCCATCGGGCGGTTGCCTTTCAGAAGAATTTCTTGATTTACCGATTGATTATGAATCACTTTCCAAAGCCGGTTCTATCATGGGTTCAGGAGGACTTATCGTTATGGACAGCAACACTTGTATGGTTGATGTTGCCAAATACTTTCTGAACTTCACAAGTAAAGAAAGCTGCGGTAAATGTACACCATGCAGAGTCGGAACTCGTAAGATGGTTGAAATACTCGAAGGAATTACACAAGGTACAGCAGAGATAAGCGAAATTGATTCACTGGAAAATATCGCACATACCATAATTAACGGCTCTTTATGCGGTCTTGGACAGACAGCGCCTAACCCGGTGCTTACAACATTAAAATATTTCAAAGATGAATATATAACCCATATCCGTGATAGACGGTGTCCCGCTGCAGTTTGCAGGAGTCTTGTCGAATACCGTGTGATAAAAGAAAAATGCACAGGTTGCCAGAGATGTGTTGAAGCATGTCCTACACATGCCATTTCCGGCCCCCGCAGCGAACCTCATAACCTTGATAAATCAAAATGTATTAAATGCCGCGCTTGCTATGAAATTTGCAGATTTGACGCTATTGCAGGAGACGCTATTATTATTGAGTAATTTTAATATAAATGATTCGTAAATATCACAGTTTTCTGGAAGCAAGATTAGACCTGTATCGTGAGATGTGGGAAAGGGGTTTTGATGAAAAAAGAATTTCAAAACTTTTTAATGAACTTAAAGCATCTTACAAACGAAATAATCTACTAAAATTTCTTTATAATCCTGGTATATACTTTTTTAAAACAATAGAGGAATCCCAGAAAGATATGGAAAAAAGAATATTTTTAAAAAAAGATTATGATAACACTTGAAGAACTATCGCATATTTGCTCAATTCTTAATGAATGTAAAGTAAAATATATAATAATCGGAGGATGTGCAGTTATTTTACACGGCTTGGAAAGAACAACTATGGATATAGATTTGTTAATTGAAAAAAATACACAGAATATTAATAACCTGAAAAGAGTTTTATCTCGTTTCTTAGAAGAAAAAGAAATAGAAGAAATAAACACAGAAATGTTAGAAGAATATAAAGTAATCCGGATTGGACTTAAAGATTTTTATATTGATATAATAACTGAAGCAAATGAAATTACTTATGAAAAAATTAAAAATGATATATTATATGAAAATGTTATAAATACTATAATACCATTTGCTGGTTTAGATTCTATGTTAAAGCTAAAACAAACATTTAGAGAAATAGATCAAAAAGATACTCTCTTTTTATTTGGTAAAAAATTATTTATAAATAAAGATAAAAAATAAAACCGAAACCATAAATGATACGAAAATATCACACATTTTTAGAAGCCCGTTTAGACCTTTATAGAGAAATGTGGAAAACCAAATTCTCGTGACAAAAGGCGAAAAAATTTCATAATGATTTTGAAAAATTTTGTAAAAAAAATAATCTGTCTGTAATAAAACCTCTTTATCAACCAGGAATATATTTTTTTAAAAGTATAAAAGAGGCAAAAAAAGATATGATGAAAAAAATAATAATAAACGCCTGTGAATGCATTTGAATTTTTACAAGGGAAAAAAGAATATATTCAAAAACATAAAAAATAAAAAATGGAAAAAATTACAAAAAAACAAACATATACATACCTTGTTAATGAGATTGCTTCACTTATTGAAGAGGGACGAAAAACAGCTGTAAGGGTTGTAAACACCACCATAATTATTACATACTGGCTTATTGGCAGAAGAATTATAGAGTATGAACAGAAAGGACAAGAACGTGCTATATATGGAGAGGCATTACTAGAAAAATTATCTCTTGATTTAACTAAACGATTTGGTAAAGGATGGGGATTAACTAACTTAAAAACCTTCCGACAATTTTATCTTACCTATACAGATATTATTCAAAAAAGTCACACAGCGTGTGACCAATTAATAACAAATCTTACCAATCAAAAAGGTCACACAGTGTGTGACGAATTAGAAAAAGAAATCTATAAAAAAACGCATTCAGTATTTGCTAAATTAACCCAACCTTACGAAATAATTTCAGAAAATTTTAACATACTTGCTCAGAACTTTCAATTGTCGTGGTCTCATTATCGTTTATTAATGCGTATTGAAGAGCCATTTAAAAGAGAATTTTATGAAACAGAATGTATCCATGGTAATTGGTCAGTTAGACAATTAGATAGACAAATACAATCAATGCTTTATGAACGAACTGCCTTATCAAGACGTAAGTTATCTGTTATTGCAAAAGCCCACAAGATTCCTATAATTCTTAAACCTGAAGATGAAATCAAAAATCCTTATATTTTAGAATTTCTCGGTTTAAAAGATGAATATTCAGAATCACAATTGGAAGATGCATTGATTAAACATCTTGAACATTTCCTTCTTGAGTTGGGTACTGGTTTCACTTTTTTTGTATCATAGAATTTTGAAGTGCCTTGTGGCAATAGATTTAAAGATCGGTGAATTTACTCATGCTGATGCCGGACAAATGAACCTTTATCTGAATTACTTAAAAGATAAAGAAAAATTTGATGAAGAAAACGAACCTGTAGGTTTAATTCTGTGTTCGGATAAAAAGAAAACTATTGTGGAATATGCTCTCGGTGGTTTAAATAATAAAATATTCGCTTCTAAATACAAACTGCAATTACCGGATCTGAATATTTTGAAATCTGAAATAGAAACTGAGAAACAAAGACTTATAGAAATGAAAATTATTAAAGAAATACATTAAATAAAATATTATATATGAACAAAATAAATGCAAACAAAATTTCTGTGAAAATAGACGGAAAAACTGTTGAAGCTCCAATGGATTCAACAGTTCTTCAAGCAGCGCAAAAAGCAGGGATATATATACCTACATTATGCTATTTGGAAGCTCTTAAACCTTATGGTGGCTGCAGGTTATGCATTGTTGAAATAAAAAATATGCGCGGTTACCCGACTGCATGTACCACACCTGTAGCTCCTGAAATGGAAATAGTAACAAATTCGCCTGAATTACTAAAGCTCCGCAGGGAAATCCTTGCACTTACACTTTCCGAGCACCCATATACATGTCTTGTTTGTAAGGATAAAAACGATTGTAAAGAATTCATACATACAACACGTAAAGTAAGTGTAACCACAGGTTGTAATTTCTGCACGAATAACGGGGACTGTGAATTGCAGAATTTGGTGGAATATCTTGAAATGAAAGAGGTTCAATTTCCTATTTCATATAAAAGTATTAAGCCGGTTGATGATAACCCCTTTTACAAGCTTGATTACAACTTGTGCATCTTATGCGGAAGGTGTGTAAGAATCTGCAATGAAGAAAGGCAAAGCGGTGTGCTTGCTTTTGTACAAAGAGGTAATGCAACAATAGTAGGTACTGCATTCGGGAAATCGCAGATTGAAGCCGGCTGTGAATTTTGCGGTGCCTGCGCCGATGTTTGCCCAACCGGCTCTATTTCGGAAAAGCTGGGAAGCTGGGCCGGCCTCCCTGACAAATCATTGGAAACTACATGTATTCATTGCTCTGTCGCTTGTTCAATGAACATTAATACTTTAGCTAACCGTATTGTAAATATAGGCCCGAAACCCGGTGAGCGACTAAATCCGCCACAATTATGTATTCGTGGAAAATTCACTAATGATGATTTGGTGCACAACCCCGACCGCATCTTGACACCTCTTATCAAAAAAAATAATAAATGGATTGAAACCGGCTGGAATGAAGTTATCAATTTTGCGGCAAGCAACCTGGAACGTTACAGAGGAAACCAGTTCGGAATAATCGGCTCGGGTCATGATATTACCGAAAATAATTATGTTCTTCAAAAATTTGCACGTAAAGTGATGCGGTCAAACAATGTTGATTTGCTCTCATCATATCCCGATAAATCAGTTGCAAAAAAAATCCATGATTATTACAGAATTTTTCAACCCCCTAAAATTGACGATATTCCAAATGCCGATACTATTTTTATTATCGGTTCACAGGCTTCCTGGTCTCATCCTATAATAGAGAACAGAATAAGAAAAGCTTACAAGCTGAATAAAGATATAATTAATGCAAATGCTTATGATAACAGAACTTCATGTTTTACAAAGTACAATTTAATTTATACCCCCGGCACCGAACAAATTTTATTGTTATGTCTGCTGAATAATCTAAATAAACACAATCCTGATGTACAAGCTAATGAATTCAAGGAAATTTTTAATAATTTTAATTTTGACAAAGCTCTGAATACATGCGGCACATCGGGACAGGAAATTGAGGAGGTAGCAAAAGCGATTATCTCATCAGGAAAATTTTTAATAATAGCCGGAGATGGTATTTTACAGAACGCCGATAGTGTTAATCTTTTTAACACATTGTTGAACATACAGAAATTTTCAAAAAAACCGGAAGCGGCAAGAATATTATTCCTTTTTGAAGAAGGGAACCGGTATGGCAGCTTGTTCGCCGGAATGCATCCTGATTATTTACCGGGCTTTGAGCACTTAGATGATGAAAGCGTAAAAAAATGGTCGGATAATTGGAATACAACTCTTAGTAATATACAGGGCCTTTCAGGTGATGAAATGATTAACAAAATTCAGGAGGACGGCATTACCGCTTTGCTGATAACAGGTGATATTCCGGCACATCCAAATCTGGCAAACCTTAAATTTCTTATCCAGCAAAACATGTTCCTGACGGAAACTTCAAAATACGCTAATGTATTTTTTCCGCTGACTAATTTTACGGAAATGAACGGACATATCCTAAATGTTGAACAACGTATAAAGAAAATTAATCCTGTTATTAAACCTGCCGGTAATCTGAAAACATCATGGGAAATAATTTCATTGCTCGCAGGAAGCATGTTTGAAAATGGCTTCAATTATGCTAAAATTGAGGATATTTTTAAGGAAATCAAATCTTTTACCGATAACGCAAGCGATAGTAATTCAAATATTGTTCCTCAATTCTTAAATAATATTAGTCAAACAATGCTCCACGAAGAAGAACAGGAATTTCCAATAAAATTAATAATTGAACAAAACAGTTTTCATTATACAGGAAATATTCTTTCTTCGCTCATTCCTGATATTCAAAAAATCAGACATGAAGGGGTGCTGAAGCTGTCATACGAAGTTGCAGAGCAATTAGATATTAAAGATGGAGATAATGTTCGGATAACCACAAAGTTTGGACAAGGAACAGAAAAAGTAAAAATTATACCGGAATTAATTGGAAAAACGGCATGTTTGCTACCAAATCGCAATCATTTACCGTTGTTGAGCAATGGACTTAATATAAACAGTAATTTTATTGATGCAAAAATAGAAAAACAGTAGGCAGTTGGCGATGCAGAGACACGGTGCACCGTGTCTGTACAGGTAGTTGGTAGTTTATTCGTAATTCGTAGATGTTACAGTATTCAGTAAATAGTAATCAGGAAGCAGTTTGCAGCGACCAACACCGTAGGTGTTACATATTTGTAGTAGAAAAATAAATGAGGAAAAAAGTCGTCTGTACAAAGCTTTATGCGACG
>JACQWN010000525.1 GCA_016209245.1 Bacteroidia bacterium | reverse complement strand
TTGTAAAGATAATCGGCTATAATTGTATCGAAAACGGCATCGCCTAGATATTCGAGCCGTTCATTATTGTCTATCTGGATATTGGATTTTATATTTGAGGCGGAACGATGGATAAAAGCAGTTTCATAAAGCTTAATATTACCGGGACAGAAACCTGTAATTTTCTTTAGAGCTTTACGAAAATCTTTATTGGAACCGTTAAGAAGTTTTATTGAGTTAATAATGAACGAAAACACAAATTATTATAAGAATTATTGTAACTGTTTAGGTACTGGCATTATTATTCCACCGAAGTACGAAAAATATACGAACTTACGAATTACGAAGTGGCCAGCGAATTGGTAATTCGTAGGCGTTGCATTGAGCTTGCGTTGCGTTGAGCCTGTCGAAATGTCGAAATGTTCGTAACAAATTCGTATTTCGATGGGATAATCCGTATGAAAAAACATTAACCTAAATAATTACGAATTTTTTAAAAATTACAGAAGCATTATGGCCGCCGAAGCCAAAAGTGTTGCTTAATGCAGCATTAACAATTCTTTTCTGTGCAGTATTAAATGTAAAATTCAATTTATTATCAAGCTTTGGGTCAAATTCATGGTGGTTAATTGTTGGGGGGATAATATTATTTGTAATGGCAAGAATAGAAGCGATTGCTTCGACAACGCCTGCTGCGCCAAGAAGATGGCCGGTCATAGACTTGGTGGCGCTGATATTAAGCTTGTAAGCATTTTCTCCAAAGACATCTATAATGGCAAGAGCTTCGGCAATATCTCCAAGTGGTGTTGCGGTGCCGTGAACATTTATATAATCAATGTCGCCGGGCATCATACAGGCGTCTTTTAAAGCATTTTTCATAACATGTTTTGCGCCCAGTCCTTCGGGGTGCGGTGCGGTAAGGTGATATGCATCGGCTGATAAGCCAACACCGGCAACTTCTGCATATATTTTAGCACCCCGGCATATTGCATGTTCATATTCTTCCAAAATTATTACACCCCCGCCTTCGCCCATTACAAATCCGTCACGTGTAGCGCAGAAAGGGCGTGAGGCGGTATTAAATTCTTCATTCCGTGTTGATAATGCATGCATTGCATTGAACCCTCCGATGCCGGCAGGTGTAATTGCAGCTTCCGACCCTCCGGCAACAATAATATCAGCCATGCCAAGACGTATATAATTGGCAGCATCTATTATAGCATGAGACGAGGTAGCACATGCTGAAACAGTAGCAAAATTTGGTCCCCGGAAGCCGTATTTCATAGAAATATGTCCGGCTGAAATATCGGCTATCATTTTTGGTATAAAAAAAGGACTGAAACGTGGTGTTCCATCTCCCTCGTAAAAATTTTTTATCTCCTGCTCGAAAGTTTCCAGCCCGCCAATTCCAGAACCAAAGATAACTCCTGTACGGTCAGGATCTATTTTATCTGGGTCAAGAAGACCGGCATTTTTTATTGCTTCATCGGCTGAAATTAAGGCAAATTGGGTATATCTGTCGATTTTTCTTGCTTCTTTTTTTTCAAAATAATTACACGGGTCAAACTTTTTTACTTCGCAAGCAAATTTTGTTTTGAACTTCGATGTATCAAATAATGTAATTAATACCGCCCCGCTAATTCCGTTGATTAGATTGTTCCAGTATTCATTGACAGTATTGCCTAAGCTGTTAATAGTACCTAAGCCGGTGACAACTACCCTTTTTAATTCCATAAAGGAGATTTTTCCGAAGAATTATTTCGAATTATTCTGAATATATGCAATCGCTTCACCGACCGTGCTTATATTTTCCGCCTGATCATCGGGAATGGCTATATTAAATTCCTTTTCAAATTCCATTATTAATTCAACAGTATCCAATGAATCTGCACCCAGATCGGTAGTGAAGCTTGCTTCAGGTGTAATCTCATTTTCATCAACACCTAATTTGTCAACGATTATCGCTTTTACTCTTGATGCAATGTCTGACATAATTTTAAAATTTTTAGTTAATATTTTATATTTTTTAATTTTGGACTGCAAAGAAATAAATTTAACCGTTATTAATCAAATTTTATTAATAATAATTTTTCTTTCTTTGTAGTTAATTTATCCTGATATTATTATTTATGTTACGAATTACGAAATAGTTTGTAGTTGGCAAATTCGTAATTCGTAAGCGTTGCATTGAGCTTGTCGAAATGTTCGTAATAAATGGCGCCTTGCGCCATGGCGCTGAAAGCGCTCATTCGTACTTCGTTGGGATAAAACATCCAATTTATTTAATACTTTAACTATGACAAAAAGAATTGCAATTTTTGCTTCCGGTTCCGGTACGAATACCGAAAATATTGTAAAATATTTTTCACATCATCCGTCTGTTCAGGTATCATGTATCCTTACAAACAATGATAAAGCTTATGTGATTGAAAGGGCGAAACTGCTTGGGATTCCATACTTGGTATTCAATAAAGAACAGTTTGCTGCAACTGATTTTGTTTTAAGCTACTTGCTTGATAATAAAATTGATTTTATTGTTCTCGCAGGTTTTTTATGGCTGGTGCCTGAAAAATTTATCAAACGGTTTAATAAAAAAATTATAAATATTCATCCGGCATTGCTGCCTAAATATGGCGGAAAAGGTATGTATGGAATGAATGTTCATAATGCCATATATCAGAACAAAGAAACAGAAACCGGAATTACTGTTCATTATGTAAATGAGGTATATGATGAAGGCGCTATTATTTTTCAGGTAAAATGCAGAATAGAACCTGAAGATACTCCGGAGTCTATTGCACAGAAAGCCCACCGGCTTGAATATGAGCATTATCCGAAAATTATCGAAACGATAGTTCTCGGCTAAATTTTATTTTGAGGTGCTGAAAAGAATTAACTTTTTTTTACTATCTTTGTAAAAAATTAATCATGGGTGTCACACGTAATTTAATACGATTCGACTGGGCATTGAAGCGTTTATTACGCGACAAGGTCAACTTTAAGATACTTGAGGGTTTTATCAGCGAGTTACTCAATGCTGAAAATTATTTAGACGAGTTGTGATACTGTTCCTTATGAACCAATCCTTAATTTTTGTAAATATATGAGTAGGTTATTATTCATAATAATACTACATCTTTGTTTTATAAGTGGTATTTCAGCACAAAAATTAATAGACAGTCTGAAATCATTATTACCAAGCTCGGAAGAGGGAAAAAAAATTGAAATACTTAACAAAATTTCAGTCGAGCTAAAGAAAACAGACCCGAATGCCAGTCTTGATTATGCCACTCAGGCATTAACCCTTGCAAAAAAAATAAAAGACCTGATTGGTGAAAGCGAAGCTTATTATAATATTGGTGTAGCAAATTATTATCTGAATAATCTCGATGCCGCACAGGAGAACTATGAAAAATCTTTGGTTTTAAAAGAAAAACTTAATGATTCGATATATATTGCAAAGCTTTTATATAATATAGGCATGATACTGCATAGCCGCGGAAGTCTCGACAAAGCGCTGGAATATTATCAAAAATCTTCACAAATAGAAGAGAAACTGAAGAACCTGGCGAACATGGCCCGTGTAAACAATGCAATCGGGATTATTAATATGGATCTTAGAAATCAAGACAGAGCAAAGGATTATTTCGAGCTTGCATTGGAACAATATAAACGAATAGGCGATAAAGCCGGAATGGGAGATGCTTTAATGAATATCGGAGTAAATTATTTCAAATCTATTATTACAAGTCGTGAAGAAGAAGAAAGCGAAGATTCGATTTTTGATAATACAATTATTAAAGAGAGGGAAGAGGTTTATAATAACGCAATAAAATATTATGAGCTTGCTTTAGTGAAATACCAGGAAATGAATATTCAATATAAAATATCATTAGTCCTTAATAATATAAGCTCGGTCTATAAAGGTAAAAAAGATAATAAAAAGGCTATTGAATATGCTGAGAAATCAATAGTAATCAGCGAAAAAATTGGCGATGTCCGGACTCTCGCACTGGGTTATGGCACTTTAGGAGTATTATATTTAAAGAATAATGATTATAAGAAAGCATTGGAATATACCGACAAAAGCATGTCGGTCGCCAGTAAAGCGAATCTTTTAAAAGATATTGAACTGGAAGCCTATAAGTCTTATGCTGAAATTTATTCGAAAATAGGATTATTCGATAAAGCGCTCAAGTACCATCGAAGATATTCACATATAAAAGATTCAATCTATAGCAAAGAAACTCAAAGCCAATTTGCTGAAATGCAGACAAAATATGAAACTACAAAAAAGGAACAGGAAATCGTGTTGTTAAATAAGGATAAAGCATTGCAGGATAGCCAGATTAAACGGCAGCAAATAATGATATATACTTTTATTATCGGTTTTCTTGTAATTATCATATTTTCTACATTATTATACAAACAATACAGTGAAAAAAAGAAGGCAAATAAAGCCCTGGCATTGAAGAATGAGGAAATCCTGAAACAAAAGGAAAAAATTGAAGCCCAACACGACCTTATCGCCGAACAAAAACATGCAATTATGGATAGCATTCATTATGCACGAAGAATTCAAACCGCTATTCTTCCTTTGGAAGATGATATTAATGATGTACTATGTGATAATTTCATACTTTATAAGCCCAGAGATATTGTTTCCGGGGATTTTTACTGGTTCACACGCAAGGATGGAAATACTGTCATCACTGTTGCCGACTGCACAGGTCATGGCGTTCCGGGGGCTTTCATGAGCATGCTTGGGGTATCGTTCCTGAATGAAATTGTCAATAAAAGGAACCCTTCTTATCCTTCACAGGAAATATCTCCTGAAGCAATTATTAATTTAAAAGCTAACGAAATTTTAAATCAATTAAGAGAAGCAATTATTAAAGCCTTGCACCAGACCGGAAAGACAGGCGAATCAAAAGATGGGATGGATATAGCGCTTTGCATTATTAATCATCAGACTAATGAAATGCAATATGCCGGCGCTAATAATCCTTTATATTTAATTACGCCTGACCCGCAAGGTCACATTAATAAAGGCAACCGCCATAGCATAACTTCCGGCACTGAACAAAGCGACCTTGCGGGTCAGTTAATAGAAATAAAAGCTGATAAAATGCCTATTGGCATATATTATTCTCAAGAGCTTGCAACATTCACTAATAAAATCATTCAATTGGAAAAAGGTAATTGCATTTATATTTTTTCTGATGGCTATGCCGACCAAGTCGGCGGGCCTCATGGAAAAAAATTCAAATATCAACCCTTAAAAAATTTGCTAGTTGATAATTCCAATAAATCCATGAAAGAACAAGCAAAAATTCTGGATGATACCATTGAAAGCTGGAAGAAATTCAGAGACCCACATACAGGTGAAGCTTATGAACAGGTGGATGATATTCTAATGATTGGGTTTAGAATATAATATGTACCCGACAAGATATATATGGTTTTTTATCCTGATTTTACTTTTTGCCGCCTGCTCGCAAAAGCAGGATAAAGCGCTTCCGGAAATTATAACCGACCCGCAAGGTCATCTCACCAAAGGCATTGCCATTTCAGGAGGCAGTGACTCCGAATACGGTGACCTTGCGGGTCAGACGATAAACCAGGATTCCTTAACAATTATTACCCCCGGCGAAAACGGCATACCTTTACCGGAAAAAATCCCTGCCGGCAAACCCAAAGTAGTCCCCACCAACACCAATATACATCCTGCCGGTGAACCGAAAACCGTTCTGGCCGGCAAGCCTGATATCATACGGATTGTAAAGACGCACAGCCGTGCGTCTCAACCCGATGACAGTACGGACGAACGGCCGTTCGTCCCAACAAAT
>JACQWN010000003.1 GCA_016209245.1 Bacteroidia bacterium | reverse complement strand
GGGAAATTTTGAAGAACTTCTACTCCGCATTAAAAGGCAACGATGGCAATATCAAATTCTTGTTTATCACCGGCGTCAGCAAGTTTAGTAAAGTAAGTATTTTCAGCGATTTAAATCATTTGACGGATATTACCCTTAACCGGGATTATGCCTGTATGCTGGGTTGTACCGAACAGGAGATAACAGATAATTTTCCGGATTACCTGGGTGAAACCGCCAAAACACTTGGAGTTACCGTAGCAGATGTCAGAACAATGATTAAAGACTGGTACAATGGATATAATTGGCATGCTTCGACCGAAAGGGTTTACAATCATTTTTCTTTGTTGTATTTTTTCCTTGAAAAAGAATTTAAGAATTACTGGTTTGCCACAGGTACGCCTACTTTTTTAATTAACGCCCTGAAAAACCAGAAAAAACTACCCGAACAAACCGGAAATATTTTGGTAGGTCAGGCATTTTTCGATAAGTTCGACATAGAAAACATAGATATTGTTTCGCTTATGTTCCAAAGCGGTTATCTGACTATAAGTAAAAGCAACAACAAGGGAGCATATTGGCTCGATTATCCAAACCGTGAAGTTAAAGATTCATTTATGGGGCAGTTATTGGAGGTTTACACACAGAGTCAACTCAGCGCTACAAGCGGAGGTATCGAAAGTATCAGGTTAGCTCTATATGAAAACGACTGGCAAGAAATAATCCGGCAGTTTAACATCCTGTTCAGCCAGATTCCTTATCAAATTTTCGAAGCCGATAAAGAATTCTATTATCATTCCATCATTCATACTGTTCTTTCGCTTGTTGGCGTTGATATTCACAGCGAACTACAAACCTCAACCGGAAGAATTGATACCGTTATCGAAGGAGGCGAGCGGGTATGTGAGCGATATTTGTCGGGATTGATTGTACATTTTTATATCAAGAATAATGTAAAATGTCTTATAAAACAGCAAAATCATGAACAAATTTTTTAATGTAGCGGGTCCTTGTAATTCCAATGACCATTATATGATCCCTGTAATAGAACGTAACAGAGGTATTCTGTCTTTGATTGACCAGAAGCATTATTTCGTCATTCATGCAGCCCGGCAATCTGGAAAAACGACATTGATTCAGGTGTTGACGTCACATTTCAATGATAATGGCAAATATCATGCTTTATACTGTTCTCTGGAAGCTGCAAGTGTTTTTACCGAACCTGAACGGGGCATTCCCGAAATACTTGCAGTAATCAGAGCGGCTGTCAAGTATTCTGCACTTCCGAAAAAAGAAGATTTTGCAAAGGATACCGATTATTCGCAAAAATCAACATTGATTACGACTGTTTTAAAAGACTATTGCCAGAAGCTTGACAAACCATTTGTCATTTTTTTCGATGAAATTGACAGTCTTGCAGATGGAACATTAATCGCTTTTCTGCGCCAGCTACGCGACGGCTATATAACACGCAGCAGTATTCCATTTCTGCACAGCGTAGCTTTGGTTGGAATGCGGAATATCCGCGATTATAAATCCAAAATACGCGAAGGACGGGAAACACTCGGCTCTGCCAGCCCTTTCAATATAATTACAAAAGTTCTGACAATCAATAATTTTTCAAAAGAGGACATAACCGGTATTTACCGGCAGCATACCCATGCCACAGGGCAGGTTTTTGAAAAATCGGCGGTCGAAAAAGTATTTGTTCAAACCGACGGACAGCCCTGGCTTGTAAATGCCATTGCACGCGAAATAGTCGTTGAATTATTGGGTGAAGATTTTTCAAGGCCAATTACAGAATCATTGGTGGACGAAGCCATTCAGAACATCATCCTGCGCAGGGACACGCATATTGACAGCCTGATTGAAAGATTGAAGGAACCAAGGGTTCAGAAGATTATAGAGCCAATGATTCTGGGAGAGGAAAATAAAATCAATATACTTGATGATGATACGCAGTTTTGTATGAACCTGGGACTTATCAAAGCGACCGGAGGTGAATTTTTACCGGCTAATAAAATTTATAACGAAGTAATAGTAAGGATGCTGAGCTTCAATTCTCAGTTTCATCTGGAATCAAAGGTAATTAATATTTGGGCAGACGAAAAAGGCAACCTCGACATGAACGGTCTGATGAAAGGGTTTCAGCAGTTCTGGCGTGAGAACAGCGATGCCTGGATTGACAGGTACGATTACAAAGAAGCTGCGCCTCACTTAATCATGCAGGCATTCCTTCAAAGGGTCATCAACAACGGGGGATGGGTTGCCCGTGAATATGCGTCAGGCCGCGAACGAATAGACCTGTGTATTCAGTATAGCAAAAAAAAGTATCCCGTTGAACTGAAATTATATTACTCTGAAAAGACCATTCCACAAGGACTCGAGCAGTTGTCAAACTATATGGATACCCTTGGCGAAAAAACTGCATGGTTGCTGATATTCGACCGCCGGACAGACAAAACCTGGGATGAAAAGATATTTTGGAAAACTATACGACGCAATGGAAAGGTGATTCATCTGGTGGGGTGCTGATGAGGAACAATATCCTGACAAATAATTTTTACGAATGAATAAGCCAATATTATTTATACTTTCCGTTATTTTCAGCTTTAACGCTATTGCAACTCAAACAAAAACAGATAGTCTTCTGAATGAACTCAGAAAAACAAAAGAAGATTCAAAGCAACTATTAATATGATTTCGGCTTAAAGCCCGGAGAATTCTTTATTTCAAGCAAGCCTTCGCCTTTTGATTTAATAACAAATAGCCCTTTACTTTCCGCATATTTGTCACGTTGTTAGTGATATTTCAGCGCCGCTATTGCTCCATATATCTTGCAATCGGAATAACGTGGAAAAAAAGTTTTAAATTGTTCAAGCTTCCTGGTCAGTTCTTTAATATGAGAAACTTTTGCCGTTGTTTTAATTTCAATTACAACCGCTTCAGTTTCATTAACTAGCAGTACGTCTATTTCAATATTAAATCCTCCACGCGTAGACTTTACATTCTCCTGTGTCTGTGTTATCGAAAGTCCCAGTTCCTGAAATAATTTTATGCAGTTTGGACCTAATAATGCTTCAACTAATTTGCCCCAATGACCAGTAAACAACTCACTTAACTCCTTGATTTTTTTATCAGTA
>JACQWN010000002.1 GCA_016209245.1 Bacteroidia bacterium | reverse complement strand
GAACATCATCTTTTACAGGTAAGCCTTGTTTATTAATTATATAAGGAGCAGTGATTAAAACTATCGTATAAACAGTTTTTTCGATTTTATAACTTTTGTAGTTTTTTTGCAATTCTATAATTGCCGCCAAAAAATAATCTAAAAATCTATCAAAATTATAATCATAATCCATTCTTTGGAGCTCGACAATTATACGATTATCTGTTGATTCTGCAAAAATATCGAATTTTATGTCTATCAGTCCTACAGGAACTACAAATTTTTTCTCTGTTTCAATTTTCCCGACTTTAAAGTCAATATCTAAAATGTCTTTTACAAATTGTACGAATACCTCTTTGTCTGTAAAAGCCTTTTTAAAAATGGTTTCGTTATCTAATGGGGCTAACATAATTATATCAGTTTAGTTTTGTAAAGATACTATATTATTAGGTACAAAATTATGTGCGTAAAAGTATGTAAAAATATTTATTACCTGACAAAGTTTTTTTTGTAACTGTTCACAGTTTAAGAACAAAATACGTGAGCGTTCACTTATTATTCCTGAGGTGTGTGAAAATTGTCAGTTTTCGTAAGCAAGAATAAAAGCTAAACGCTTGTATTAGATATTTTTCTAGGTTATGTCATTTTTCTGGTTAATAAACATTTAGTTAGATACTTATAATTTTCAATTTTTCAATTCGTTGGAAATGAATAATATTCAACGTTGATACAGGCATATTATGTACAACAGCAGTTGCAGCGATAAGAATATCGGCAATACCAATCATTTTATTATCCTTTTTCAACTGTTTTGCAATTGCGGAAGCTTCAAAAGCGCAGGCATCGTCAAACGGCAGGATTGTAATGTTTTTATAAAACTCATTCCAAAATGGATGCTGATTATCATTACTTCCAACAAATATTTCAAAGCGGGTAATAGTTGACACAGCAAACTTCTGATAGCTCTGGGTTCGTAATCGTCATTAACTGTATAGGAATTATAAAAATCATCGGTATTATCAATGTTTTCCGAAGTAATGTCTTTAGTATCCAAAACAATTATCTCTACTTTTTTCCCGTTGAATAAATCAGGTAGTTTTAAGTAAAGAATATTATTATGTACGTCTAATATAGTTCTGTATGCTATCATGTTTAAATTCGTTTAAAGTATGTCAAAAATACTATAAAAATTTTAATCAACAAAAAAAGTATACTAATTTTTGCATAAAAAAAATATCCTTGTGCTGTCGAATGAGAGTTTCACATATTATTCCTGATATACTTCGACTTAATCGCGTTCCAAATACTTCGACAGGCTCAAGGGCAAATATAGTAAAAATATTTGTTATTTCAGAAAGAAGAGATGTTATTTTTTATTTTAGACCAGGCAGCAGGTTTTTCGGCATATTCTGGAAAATTCCATAGACACAGTAGAGACACGGTGCACCGTGTCTCTACTCGGTCGTTTGTTATACTGTCAACGGGATAAATTTTCGCATTTTAAAATACATGACGCTCAATTGTCTTACAGACGAATTGAGGTCGCTGACTTTCGTTCGTCCACAGGACAACGAAACGTCATATTTTTCCTTTGCCATGAATTGTACAATTCGATTTTCTGATTTTTCAGAAATTTTCGTATTTTTGGGAAATTATTTTAACGTCCTTGATATTAGCACAAAACATAACAAAATCGTTTGGTTTACTCCAAGTCCTGAAAGGAATTGACTTAGATATCCAAAAAGGAGAAATAGTCACAATTGCAGGTGCAAGCGGAGCTGGAAAAACCACTCTTTTGCAAATACTAGGTACATTACAGCGGCAGGATTCCGGGACAGTTGAAATTAATGGAATTGATATTAATAAACTATCTGACAGGCAACTATCAAAATTTCGCAATCGGCATATCGGATTTGTTTTTCAGTTTCATCATTTGCTTCCTGAATTTACCGCTATTGAAAATGTATGTATTCCTGCTTTTCTTGCAGGGATTTCAAAAAATAGTGCGATGGAAAAAGCCGGGTCAATTTTAAATATGCTAAACTTGAACCAGAAATTTAATTCTAAGCCAAATGAACTGTCGGGCGGCGAAAATCAACGGGTTGCCATTGCCAGAGCTCTTATTAATGACCCCAGTGTTATCCTTGCAGATGAGCCATCCGGAAATCTGGATTCCAAAAATACTTTAGAGTTATATGAATTAATTGCTTCACTTAGAGAAAAATTGAACCAGACTTTTATAATAGTAACACACAATCTTAAGCTTGCACAGATGTCGGATAGAATGCTGACAATACAGGATGGGAAAATATCTCAGGATTAATATATTTTTTCTTTTTAAAAATATATTGTTACTTTTGTTAAATATTTAACGATAAAATGGGGCATGTAAAATTAAATGTTCTTGGGCTTTCATACAGCCAGACGCAGGCAGGGGCGTATGCCCTTGTACTGGCTGAAGATGGTGGTCATCGCAGAATTCCAATAATTATCGGTGGGTTTGAAGCCCAAGCTATTGCTATTGAGCTGGAGGGCTTAAAACCGCCGAGGCCATTGACTCATGATCTTATTCTTAGTTTCGCTTTATCCTATAATATACATCTTGAAGAAGTCAATATTTATAAGCTTGAAGAAGGGATTTTTCATTCCGAGCTAATATGCAATAACGGAAAGGAACGTGTAAGAATTGATGCGCGTACTTCTGATGCAGTTGCATTAGCTCTCCGGTTCAAATGCCCGATCTATACTACAGAAGAAATAATAGCAAAGGCAGGTATTGTGCTTGATGTTGAAACCGGAGCAGGAAAAAAGGGCAAAAGCGAAGAGTCCGTTAAAAGCAAATCCACACCTCAATCCAGGGAAATAAATCCATTTACCAGGATGTCGGACAAAGACCTTAAAGACGCTCTCACCAAAGCTGTCACAGAAGAAGACTATGAAAAAGCTTCTAAAATCAGGGATGAAATTAAACACCGTGGAATATAATAATATATATGGATAGATTTATAGGAATAATTGGTATTATCGTAATTCTGGGTCTGGCATTTTTAATGTCGAATAACAGGAAGGCAATTAACAAACGTGTTGTTATTACAGGACTATTACTTCAGGTCGCTTTAGCTATTTTCATTTTAAAAGTTCCTGTAGGGCAAATTATTTTTGAAAAAATTGGCTATATTATTACTCGGTTACTTGATTTTTCAAAAGAAGGCGGTTATTTTGTTTTTGGAGATTTAACTAAGGTTACCGAGCTGCTTCCGCCAACAATTCATAAAGCCGGTATTTTTATTTTTATTCTTCTTCCAACCATCATTTTTGTTTGTGTTTTAGTCGGAATAGCTTATCATATCGGGCTGATGCAAAAGATTGTCGCTGTTCTTGCACGGTTTGTTCACTGGTTGATGCGCGTTAGCGGCAGCGAAGCATTGTCGAATGTAGCAAGTGCTTTTGTCGGACAAGTGGAAGCACAAATAATGATACGCCCGTATATTAAAGGTATGACAATGTCGGAATTGCTTGCATCAATGGCGGGTAGCATGGCTTGTATCGCCGGAGGAGTAATGGCTGTCTATATTTCGATGGGTGTTCCTGCCGAATATTTACTTGCGGCAAGTCTTATGGCAGCACCCGGAGCGCTTGTCATATCAAAAATCGTTTACCCTGAAACTAAGGAATCGGAAACAAAGGGCAAAGTTAAGCTCGAAGTAAAAAAAGAACATGCCAATCTGCTCGATGCTATTTCTAATGGAGCAAGCGACGGAATGAAAGTTTCAATAAATGTAATAGCTATGCTTATCGGTGTTATTGCCCTGATTGCCCTGATTGACGCTGTTCTCGGTCTTACCGGGCGTTTAATCGCATATACAACTCTTGACCTGTCGGCTATAGGGCTTAATTTAGAGCATCTGCGGCTTAAAGATTTATTCGGCGTTTGTTTCGCACCGCTTGCCTTTGTCATGGGTGTGCCTGCTTCTGAAATTCATACGGTTGGAACATTAATGGGAACAAAGATGGTTATTAATGAATTTGTCGCATATACCGATTTATCTCCTCTTATTGCCGCTGGAGCTTTATCACCAAAAGCAGTAGTCATAGCAAGCTTTGCATTATGCGGTTTTGCAAATTTCAGTTCTGTTGCCATTCAGGTCGGCGGAATCGGAGCGCTTTGCCCCGAACGCAGGACAGATCTTGCCAAACTAGGACTAAAAGCTATGGTCTGCGGAACGCTGGCTTCATATATATCAGCTACATTAGCTGGTATTATGTCATAATTATCTCCTTTAACCTTGCCAGTTCATTAAATGACTTCTGAAAAAATTTATTCCTGTGCTTTTCCGAAATACCGCTTATAAGCGTGGCTTTTTTGATGATATTATTAATCCATAGCTCTGTGGCTTCGATATAACTGTTATTCAATGTTGACATAATATAAAATGTGTGATAATTATGGTAAACAATCTTTGTATTTCCAATTTTTACAAGAACATAATTATTCCCAACTTCTATATCGCTTGAATAAAATGTAAAATTATCCTTATGAGCCATAATTTGTTTTTCAGTATCGAATTTTGTGCTGAGTTCTGCTTGTTTTTGAACATGTAGTAGTAACCGCTCGAGATCATCGCAAACCTCCGTTGCCGTTTGCTTTGAGTCAAAAAGCCCCGCCTCCCAGTAAAATTCAATCTGCATAATTGCACTGCTGATTGTGGTATGCGTCCAAATTTCAATTGAGGGAACCCGTATATAAACCTCATATAATTGCAAACCTAATTTATGAAATTTTTCAGGTATCTCATTGACAGAAAATTTCTTACCTTCAAGTTCCGGCGCATTCATTACAGATTGTATCCAATAGAACATTTTGAAGGAGGAAAAAGCTCTGTGGCGGAAATAATGAAACAGGGGAATATCCTTGGATATATATATAATTTGTTTCTCTTTTGCATTCAATATTATATTAACATCTCTCAAGATATTCGAAAGATGTTTTTCAAATCCTGAAAAATCATTACTGAGCCTTGTAAAATTGAATGTAACACCCGTTGTTTCACCATGTCCTGAAATATCATACGAAATATTAAAGTGGGCACATAGCAGGGCTACTTCGTCAATGCTCATGGCCGTTTCACAGCGTATCCGCCGGTAAGCACTATCGTTGCTTATCCCCAGTATATCCGACAGCTCATTAACTAATAAGCTGCTCGATGGAATAATATCACCGATTATTTTGAGAAATTCTAGCTGCTTTACTTTTTTTTCAATTGTCATATACTCTTTTCAATATGTATATGGGTATCTTTATCCTATCTTCGTAGCGAGAGGGGGGCTTGAACCCCCGACCTCATGATTATGAATCATGCGCTCTGACCACCTGAGCTATCTCGCCAAATAATATGCAAAAATAATATTTTCAATTTTAAATAAAAAAGAAAATTTTTTTAGCTTTGGCGTCAAAATATTATTTAAATATTAATATAAATAAACTCTTGCAATGACTAAGAAAATACAATTTACACTTGAATATCCTATTAATTCTTCGCAAAGAATATTATATCAAATGTTGAGCACGCCTGAGTGCCTTTCGGAATGGTTTGCCGATGATGTAAAAGTTAAAGGGAAATTATTCATCTTTGAGTGGGATGGTTCAGAACATACTGCAAAGCTGGCTGCTAAAAAAGAGCTGAAATTAATCAGATTTGAGTGGCTTAATGATGAAAAAGATAAAACTTTTTTAGAATTTCGCATTGATGCTCATGAGCTTACACGAGATGTCGCCTTATATATTACCGATTTTGCAACAAAAGAAGATATGGAAGATGCACGTAATTTATGGGACAGGCATATTGTCAGTCTGCGCAGGATATTAGGTTCATAAAAAAGGATAAGGATAAGGTTAAGGATAAGGTTAAGGATAAGGTTAAGGTTAAGGTTAAGGTTAAGGTTAAGGATAAGGTAAAGGATAAGGTAAAGGATAAGGTAAAGGATAAGAGTTATCATGCGTAGAGATGACATCTTTGTCTTAATAAGCAAATTATCCTGCATATAGAAACAAAAAATGTCATCTCTTACCTCTCACATTAACACATTCTAAATTTGGCTTACACGGATATATTTATACCGACGGATAAAATAAGGAATATAAAAATATTACTTTTTTTATTTGTCCTGCTTTTATTATTGTTTATTCTTGATATTCTGACAGGTTCCGTTTTTATTCCTGTCAGAGCTTTTTTCCCTACTTTATTAGGTACCGAAGGAATAACAGAAGAATGGAGAACGATTCTGCTTGATTTCAGATTGCCAAAAGCGATTACAGCCATCATAGCGGGCCTTGCCTTATCGGTAAGCGGATTGCTTATGCAGACTTTATTCAGAAATCCGCTTGCAGGTCCCGATGTGCTGGGTGTTAGTTCAGGGGCAAGCCTTGGCGTAGCTTTGCTTGTTTTGGGATATTCATCGGTCTTTGGTATTGAGCATTTAACCATACCTGGTAATTGGGCGATTGCAATATCGTCAAGCATTGGAGCGGGAATGATTCTTTTGCTGATAATGGCTGTATCACTAAGAGTCAGAGATATTATGACTGTTCTTATACTTGGAATTATGTTTGGGGCTGCATCATTGGCGCTTACGGGTATTTTACAATTTTATTCAAGCGAATCATCGCTCCGGTCTTATGTATTCTGGACCATGGGAAGTCTTAGTAGTATAACAAAAGTACAATTATATATTTTGGCGCCGGGAATACTTGCAGGAATTATACTCGCCTTTTTATCCTCAAAAATGCTTAATGTACTTTTATTAGGAGAAGAATATGCTAAAACTGTCGGATTAAATATCCGTTTTGCAAGAATATGTGTTTTCGCTGCAACCAGCATTTTAGCAGGATTTGTAACCGCTTTTTGCGGGCCAATCGGATTTATTGGAATCGCTGCCCCTCATATTACACGGTTTATTCTGAAAACAACCGACCATAAAATATTGCTCACCGGCTGCATTCTTGTTGGTCCGGTTATTATGCTTGTCAGTGATATTATTTCACAGTTGCCCGGCGATGGAGAAACATTGCCTGTAAGCTCAATAACAGCATTGCTCGGAATACCGGTTATTATCTGGATAATTATTAAAAATCAAAGAACTTCATTAAATATATAATGAATAACTCAATTTTAAATACAAAAAATCTAAGTATAGGATATGGAACTGATATTAAGGGAAGCATATTTTCCGGTATCAATCTTTCATTTATTAGAGGAGAATTAGTAGCATTATTAGGGAAAAACGGGATTGGCAAAAGCACTCTGTTACGCACTCTTTGCGGGCTGCAAAACCCGGTTTGCGGAGATATTATTATTAATGCCCATAATATTAACTCTTTTTCAAGAAACGAATTAGCCCAAAAAATCAGCTTTGTATCGCCTGTGGCTGTCAGAATAAATAATATGAAAGTGTTTGATATGGTATTATTGGGCAGATATCCTTATACAGGATGGTTTGGCCATGCAGGCACTAATGATAATACAATTGCTTATGAATCATTGGAAATGGCAGGAATTGCAAATCTGGCAAACAGGTATGTCAATGAAATCAGCGATGGGGAACGGCAACGCGTTATAATTGCAAGAGCAATCGCTCAGGATACCGAAATAATTATTATGGACGAACCTACCGCTTTTCTTGATTTACCCAACAAATACCAAATAATTAAAATATTAAAAAATCTGGTTGAAACCAAGAAAAAATTTATTTTATTTTCGACTCATGACCTTAATATTGCCTTGCAAACTGTGAGCAAAATATTAATAATGAGTCAGGGGAAAATTCTTGAAGGCGCTCCCGAAGACCTGATATTAAACCATGCAATAAATAACCTTTTATCCGGGTCGGATTTATCTTTCAATTATAATACCGGTGATATAAATATGCACTCCGCATCGTCGGAAAGCAAATTAATATCAATAGCCGGCGAGGGGATTGAACTGTTTTGGACAATTAAAGCCCTTGAAAGAGAAGGATTTACGGTTGAATGTGACAAATCGCATCCTTCATGCATTTTAATAGAAAAAAATAATGGAGCACCTGTATGGATTTGTCAAAATAATAATCAACGACAAATGTTTAATAATATATATGACCTTATACATTATATTAACCTGAATTATTCAGATTAAAATTTATAAATTTGCATTATCAAATTAAAAACACCGGTAATTATGAATACATTTATTAAAAAACTAACATCGTATATCCTCATTGGATTTATACTTACAGTGACTGTAATAGCCCTTCTTGGCGTATGGGAGGTCATTGACTTGAAAGAAGTGCTGCGAAAAATTTTTCTTTCATTGACGATTATTTTCGTCGCAGCAGCAATTGTTCTGTTTATCTTCACCGTAATTATCAGAGATGATAAAACCAAGAAGCCCGGTGAGTAGGAAAATAAAATACATTATTGAGATTCAGAAATTTAAAGATTAATGTTTCAAAATTTAAGAAAATACTGAGAAAAATATTTATTTTTGTACAAATTTTTTGGCATTTTTCAAAATACTCCAAAAGTAGTTAACAGTAATAAATAAGAAATGCCATCTTTAGTTTCCACAAGCAGAATTATCTGCATGTAGCAAAAAAAGATGGCATCTCTACATGATTTAAAATATCAGCGTACAAATGACACCCGAAATCTTTAAACAAATTCTCGAGTCAGGCGAAAATTCATTAATAGAATTCAAGAATGAAAATTTTCATTCTGATAGTCTTGCTAAAGAAATTGTTGCATTAAGCAATTTGGATGGCGGTGACATTATTAATGGTGAAAAACTACATTTTGAAGCAATGCGTATTGCAGGAACTGCTATTAAGGATATTGATTTATTAAGGTTCAGAGATTACTGTACCAATTACCGCAAAATTAATTTCGAAAATGGTGAAATTGAAAATCTGTTGTACAATCTTCAAATAATTACAGAAGATAAAGAAATGACCATAATGGGAATGCTTTTTTCGGGAATGATGTTAATCGTTATTTACCTCAATCCGGAATAGAGCTATTCGCTTTTGACGGAGATGATATTACTTATCCTATTCAAAAAAAGTTAGAAATTAATTCTCCCGGCAGAATTCCAAATACTTTAACTTTAATTAGAATTCAAATGGGAATATCATATTACCGCAATCCGATTATTGCTCAAATGCTCTGTGATTACGGAATGGCAGAAAAAGCGGGACGGGGAATTGCCAAAATACTAAAATATTGCAAAGAAAATAACCGTGTATTGCCGGTTTTTGAATCAGATAATTATTCATTTAATGTTACCGTCTTCAATGCAAATAAAAATATTTCAGATTGATTCCTTCACCAATGAGTTATTTGGCGGAAATCCTGCGGCTATCTGTCCACTTGACCAATGGCTGCCCGATGAAACAATGCAAAAGATTGCCGCTGAAAATAATTTGTCAGAAACAGGCTTCTTTGTCAAAAAAAACAACAAATACCATATCAGATGGTTTACTCCGGCAGTTGAAGTTGATTTATGCGGACATGCTACCTTGGCAGCCGGTTTTGTGCTGTTCAATTATCTTGGACATAACACTGATATTATTGAATTTGAATCAAGAAGCGGAATACTCAGGGTAAAGCGTAATAACAACATGCTGACATTGGATTTTCCTATAGACAAAATTGTTCCTGTCGAAACCCCGCCTGATTTATCAAAAGCATTAAGCAAGGCGCCTCTTGAAACTTATAAAGGAATCAGCGATTATTTATTAATTTATTCCAACAGACAGGAAATTGAAAATTTCAAGCCGGATTTTGCTCTTATTTCTGCAGTTACGGCAAGAGGTGTTATCGTTTCCGCTCCCGGCGATGATTGTGATTTCGTTTCACGTTTTTTCGCTCCTCAATCCGGTGTGAACGAAGACCCTGTCACAGGCTCGGCATATACAACATTGACCCCATATTGGAGCAAACGTTTGAATAAGAACGAATTATCGGCAATACAAGTATCAAAACGAAAAGGACATCTGAGATGCAAGCTGATTAACGACAGAGTGGAGATATCGGGGAATGCGGTAATATTTATGACTGGAGAAATCCATATCTGATACATAAGAACGAACTACTATTCTCTATCAAAAATTTCCGCGAAATTGAAAAACCTGCTATTATAATTTGTTTCAATAACCTGTCTTGCAAGGTCAGCAACTTTTACGTGGGAAGCATCTATAACAGCCGAATCGGAGGATGCAATTATTCCTTTTTTAATTTGTTTAACTGGCTCATCGGCCGATTTTACAAGTTCACAGGAAGCGGGCAGATTAGCATTTCTTAAATTTTTTTCAATAAATTGACTATGTTCCTCGCTATGTGAAACAGGGTTATCGAGATATACGGTAATTTTTGCAGGTTGCATTTTTACCAGAAATTCTGTTATCGCCAGTATGGCTTCATTGAAAATATTTTCATTCCTGATTTTTCCATGCTGCCCTCCCGAATCACGCAGGAAACCATCGTTGCAGATAAAAACCGGCTTCCCGTCCCTGTAATTCATTATTGTAAATATTACATTGTACCCGTCAATAAAAAGTTCCTCGCCTTGTATTGCAGATGTTAATTTTTTTTCCCTTTTTTCAGCATTTTCACCTGAAGTAATCCCTCTGAACAAGGCATTACGGGCAGCACCGCTAAGACGGTAATGGTCACCTACAATTTTCACGCACAATTTTTCAGGATATTTCCTGTCAATAAAATAGAAATAATCTTTTACAGCTTTATAAAAATCCGGTTCATCGGTTATATGTCGTTTCATTATGTAAATTTTTGGTTTTGAGAAAGATTTGCGGAATGTAGAGACGTTGCATGCAACGTCTCTACTTTCCGCAAATCTCTCAGCAAATTTCTCTCAAAAAAATTTTTATACTAAAAAAAGTACAATGTAGCATAATATTTGTTATTTTTGTGGTTGTTCTTTATCAATTATTAAAATTTTACAATTATGAAAAGGATATTATTACAATTTAGTGTTTTACTTTTTGCAGCCACATTTTCTATGGCGCAAAATCAAAATGAAACAACTACAACCCCGGTAAATGAACCGCCTAACCCAAATACTCCTGTTATTGAGTTTGAAAAGACTGTTTATGATTTTGGAAATTTTCCATTTGATGGAGATGGCAGTTGTTCTTTTTTATTTAAAAATACAGGAATAGATCCATTGGTTATCAACAATGCCAAAGCTTCCTGTGGTTGTACCGTCCCAAATTGGCCAAAACAACCAATTTTAAAAGGGCAACAAGATACTATACATGTAAAATACAATACAAAACGGCAAGGCCAGTTTACTAAAACAATAACAATTTCTTCCAATGCAAAAACTCCGCAAGTAACACTTACAATTAAAGGTACAGTAGGTCAGCAACCCGGACAGGATGCGAATAAAAATGAGGCGGCTCCAAAGGTTGACCCGGTAAAACAACCGGAAGGCCCTGTTCAAAAAAATAATAATATGCTTAAATAATTTTGGTATTTTTTTCGGCAGCGATAATGAACCATTAGTTAATAAATTCCAAATTCCAAATCCTAAATTCCAAATCCTAAATCTTAAATCCTAAAATTTTATGGTCCAAATATCGGAAAGAGGAAAGGCGATGCCTCAATCGCCTATCCGGAAGCTTGTTCCATATGCCGAAGAAGCTAAACGTAAGGGAAGAAAAGTTTACCATCTGAACATTGGGCAACCCGACCTTCCAACCCCCGAAATAGCACTTGACGCCATTAAGAACATTGATTTTAAAGTAATCGAATATAGTCACTCCGCCGGCTTTGAATCTTACAGGAAAAAACTTGCTGAATATTATCACAAAATCGGCGTAACGATTAATTATACAGATATAATTATTACAACCGGCGGTTCAGAAGCAATCTCCTTTGCTATGAAGACTTGCATGGACCCGGGCGATGAAATAATAATTCCGGAACCTTTTTATGCCAATTATATTGGTTTTGCTACTGCCGCCAGCCTTAAAATCGTTCCAGTCACTGCTCATATAGAAGATGGTTTTGCTTTGCCGCCTATTGAAGATTTCGAAAAACATATTACTCCGGGAGTAAAAGCTATCATTATCTGCAATCCAAATAATCCGACAGGCTATCTCTACTCAAAGGATGAACTTGAAAAACTGCGCAATATTGTTCAGAAACACAACCTGTACCTTTTCTCCGACGAAGTTTACCGTGAGTTTTGTTATGACGGTTTAACCCATTATTCCGCCTTACAGCTAAAAGGTATTGATGACCATGTAGTATTGCTTGATTCCGTATCGAAGCGCTATAGCGAATGCGGGGTTAGAATAGGCGCATTAATTACAAGAAATAAAAAAATTATTGACCATGCTATACGATTCGCCCAGGCACGGCTAAGCCCACCTACGCTCGGACAAATTGTTGGCGAAGCGTCTATTGATACGCCTAAGGAATACTTCGTTCAAGTTTATAATGAATATATTGAGCGCCGGAATTATTTGGTAGAAGCTCTGAATAAAATCGAAGGAGTATTCTGTCCTATGCCCAAAGGGGCTTTCTATGCAATGGTACGACTACCGGTGGATGATGCCGATAGATTTGCACAATGGCTTCTTGAAGATTTTGAATATGAAAACCAAACTGTCATGATTGCTCCGGCATCAGGCTTCTATGCAACCAAAGGCAGAGGACTCAACGAAGCCAGAATAGCTTATGTCCTAAAAAAGCAAGACCTGGAAAAAGCCATGAAATGCATGGAAGTAGCTTTAAAACAATATCCTGGGAAGTAGTTGGCAGTCGGCAGTCGGCAGTCGGCAGTCGGCAGTCGGCAGTCGGCAGTTGGCAG
>JACQWN010000524.1 GCA_016209245.1 Bacteroidia bacterium | reverse complement strand
GGGAGGCGCGTATCCGCGAGCAGCACGGCCGCGGAAAGCTGACCGCCCGCGAACGCATCGACTTCCTCCTCGATCCCGGCAGCTTCCAGGAGACAGGCCAACTCAACCTCGAACTTTTTCAGAAGATCAAGATACTCCTCTTTAAACGCCCTTTTCTTATGATGTTCAGCTTGCTTTAAGATATAATTATATACATTTTCTACATGTGACTTACTATAGGAAAAAGCTCCATAACCATCTTGCCACTGAAACCTGCCTCGGAACCATATATATAATAATCCTTGGTTTATTTACATATTTTCTGAATTATTTTTCCAGCTTCAGCATCACCTAATTTCATCGCTTTTTGAAAATCATTACATGCTTGAGCGATATCACCCAGGTTTCTGTAAGAAACAGCTCTGTTGTAATAGGCATCTTTAAAAGCAGAATCAATTTCAATTGTTTTTGAATAGTCAATGATTGCTAAGCTGTCATTACCTGATAACTGGTATGAAACACCTCTGCTGAAAAAAGCTCCTGAAAACTTTGGATTTAGTTCTAATGCTTTGGTATAATCGAGTATTGCAATACTGTATTTTTTTAATACACAATAACAATATCCGCGGCAATAATATGAATTATGGTCATCAGATTTTAATTTGATTGCCATATCAAAGTCTTTGACAGCCAATGAATAGTCGCCTATCTGAAGTTTTTGATAACCATTATTATAATACATCTGAAACTTAGTGGTATCTGTTGCTGAATAATCTGTATCTATTCCTTTTTTTGTGAGTTCTTCACATGATATTAAAAATATCATTAATAATAGAAACATTAAATTTTTGCATGGGTAATTCACAAATTTTAATTTTTTGCTATGTTTGTAAAAATTATGTTTCAAATTTAGGCATTTTTCATAAATAAAAAAAATAGTTTACAATAAAAAATGTAAACCGAGAAATGAAAAATGCCCCAATTTAATTTAAAATAATGAAAATAAATAAATTAGACAACACTCGTGAAAAGATATGGTTTCTTTTGTTAATATCTTTTATTGAGGGCGGGGCTGTAATGGCTATAGAATTATTAGGTGCTCAGATTACCGCACCTTTTTACGGAACATCATTATACGTATGGAGCGCTATATTAGCAATAACTTTAGCGGGTTTAACAACAGGATATTTTGTTGGTGGACTGATATCTGAGAAAATGTCAAGACCTGTTTTATACTATATTCTATTAATAGCCGCAGTCTTCATTGCAATTATGCCTATTACAGGAAAATATATAATGGAAAACACACTTAGTTATGATTTTAGATTTGGAGCAATAGTTTCGGTTTTGGCTTTTGTTTTTCCACCTTTGGTCTTACTTGGTATGGTATCGCCTATAATAATAAGAAAGTTATCAACAAAAGTGGAAAGTGTTGGCAGGAAAGCAGGAACAGTCTATGCAATTTCAACGATTGGAGGTATATTGGCTACATTTATTTTTGGTTTTTATATGATACCTAAAATTGGATTGCGATTGAGCGCTTTTTCCACTGCATGTATTGTTTTTGTTTTTCCTGCAATTTACTTAATCAGAAGAAAAATTCTATTAACAGGCATGGTTTCAGTTTTTTTTCTTGCCTTAGGATTTTATTCGATAAAACAAACACTGGGATTTTTTATTTCAACTAGTAATAACTTCCGTTTGATATATAATAGTGAAGGTATATTAGGGCATATTGCTATTATTGATGATAATATTAAAAATACCAGAGCTTTGCTTGTAAATAATATGGTACAGACAATCATAAACAAACCTACCGGGCGTTCGGTATATTCATATATTCACAGAGTAGCGACATATTGCTCGGTAAAACCTGAAAATTCTGATGTACTTATTGCAGGATTGGGCGGAGGCAGTATGGTTAAGGAATTATCTGAACTAGGTTTTAAAATTGATGTTTGTGATATTGATTCCAGAACAGGAGATGTATCAAAAAAATACTTTGGTATGGATGCCAATGAAAAATTTTTTGTTGATGATGCGAGACATTTCATAAGAACAAGAAATAAAAAATATGATATTGTTATTCTGGATATGCTTTTGGCTGAAAATCCTCCGACAAATGTATATACTATTGAAGGTTTTAATGATATTAAGAAAATAATGAAAGATGATGCTTTTTTATTTGTTCATTACCAAAACGTTACAGTTGGAGAAAATTCATTGGCAGTCAAATCTGTTGGAAAAACCTTACAGACTGCAGGATTTCAGGTTAAGTTATTAAATACAAATAGCAGAAATAAAGGTACTTCCGATAATATTTCGGGTATGTTTTTTGCAACACTGGTTGATACAGAGCTATCTGATTATCAATATAGCAGGCAATCCTTTTTAGCCAAAAATGTATATAAAATTCCTGTAAGGGATAGTATTTATATTGGAAATTATGATTTTTCTGATGGTCTTATACTTGTTGATGATAAACCAATTATTGACCATTTGAATTTTAATATGGTAGTTGGGATTCGTGAATTACACAAGAAGAAAGTTATTAAGCCATTTCTGGAAGATGGGATAAAGATGTTTAAATAGTTAATGGAATAACTATCTGATTACCGTTACCGAACCGACATAAGTATGTTCATTCCCTTCAAAATCTCTCAGAATGCAATACCATGTATAGACACCGTTCTGAACTGTTCTTCCTGAATTGAAAACACGGCCGTTCCATCTGTTTTCATCAGCCGGGTTATTGCCATAAAATTCATCGGAAAAGAATATTATCTCGCCCCATCTGTCGTATATCCATAATCTGTAACACTTGCCGCATGTTCTGACGCCGGTTGCCTCAGGTGTCCAGTAAGCATTTTCTTCATCAGAATCAAACCTCGGTATAAAAGCGGTTGGTGCATAAAATGTATGCACCTCTTTTATGGTCACAAGTTTTGTGATTGAGTCATAACAGCTATGGTCGGAATAGATATCAAGATGGACATTATATGTTCCAGCTCCGGCGAAGGAATGCGTAGGACTTTGATAATATGAGGTATGAGAATCGCCAAAGTTCCATATCCAGCTTTCCGCCCCGACCGATAAATCATAGAACTCGATAGTCGCATGAAACATATCGGTTGTCGGGGGATAAAAATAAAAATCTGCTTCAGGTATGGGATATACCTGTATAAGTCCTTCTTCGGTATATGTGCTTGTACATCCATAAAGTGATGTGGCGGTTAATGTTATGCTATATACTCCATCATTATTAAATATATGCATTGGAGCCAGCTCATCTGTTTCGTTAGGATTATTTGGAGTGCTGTTTGATGCATCTCCAAAATTCCAATGATAAACTATACCTATTGTATCCCCATAATTCATGAAATGAACAACTAACGGTTCACATCCATAATTAACATCCGGAATAATATTAATGGGCGGGACGGGATTTACATTAATGGTAATAGATGCCTGTGCTGTCGGTGAACAGTTGTCCGAGACATTTACAAGATATGTGCTTGATGGATATTCCGGCTCTACTATTCTGGTAGTAGAACTGACAATACCGGTATCTGTCCAGCATATAATATAAGGTCCGCCATTACCGCCTACAGGAATTACATATATGAGCGCCAAATTTCCTTCACATATATCCGGATCCGGTGTTGTTAGTGATAGTGTAATTGGAGGATGCACATTTACAGTAATTGTTCCTGTGTTTTGTGAAACACATCCATTAGCATCAATTGCTGTTATTATATAGTTTGTAGTTGTAACAGGGTGAACGGCTTGTGTCTGGTTATTATTAGTGATTGACGGGTCTGACCAATAATATGTATATCCTGGTGTTCCGCCTGCTGCGCTGGCAGATATTGTGGCTTGCTGTCCTAGGCAAATAGTTGCACCATTCGATACGTACAGATTGACAGCGGTGGGCTGATATACGGTAAATGCATTAATAATCTGACAATTATTACCGTCAATTACTGTGACCTGATAATTTCCTGCACTGAGTCCTTCAATGGTAGCCCCCGATTCTCCGACAGCCGACCAGATATAAGAATAAGGAATAACCCCTCCGATAACACTTGCTGTTGCAGTTCCATCACTACCACCATAACAGCTTGCCGGAGAAGTTACTATGGTCAAATATTCAGGCGGAGGCACGCTTCCAACCGTTGTGGCAAAAATAGCATCACAGCCATTAGCGTCTTCAATCTGCAGTTGATAATATCCTGGTGCAAGATTTTCCATAGTATCGGAATAACAATTTCCGATACATGGCGACCAGATAAAACCATAACCCGGCGTTCCTCCTGATATTGTATCTATATAAACTTCCCCGTTATAGATCATACATGTTGCGTCAATCGCACCCAATGTAGCTGTTATCGGCGAAGGTTCAGTAACCGTATAAGACGGACTTAATAAAGTGCATCCCATATTATCAGTAATTAATACATTATAATCACCAGGATATAACTGCCCGGTTGTCGAGCCGTTTCCTCCGCTTGGTAACCATATATAGGTATATCCGGGTGTACCACCCGCAACAATTACACTTATTACACCATTATGGGAACCATTACAAGTAACATTCGCAACCTGTGAATATGTTATTATTACCGGATTCGGCTGACTAATAATAGCGGTAACTATTTTAATGCAACCATTCTGGTCGGTAATTGTGACCGGATGATATCCCTGACACAAACCTGATGCAGCAGAAGTCGTCTGACCATTATCCCATAAATATGTATATGGCGGTGTTCCGCCTGCTGCCTGTAATGTAGCAGTTCCATCACAATTTCCGTTACAAGTAACAGGGCCTGTGCTTACAATGGCGGCAACAAGTAATGCTGGTTCATCAATATCCACATTGCCGTTTACAATACATCCCGCAGAATCGGTTACTTGTACGGAATAATTTCCTGCAGAAAGTCCAATAGCTGTCGCTGTCGCTTGTATAAGAGGGTCATTCCACTGATAATCATAAGGTCCGACTCCGCCTGTAATATTAACAGCGGCTGAACCATCAGAATTTCCAAAGCATGTGACATTAATAATATCGTAAGGTAGTATTATGCTTGGCCCATCTATGTCGTTTATAGGAACAACTTCATTGGCAGTACAACCAAGGGCATCTGTAATGGTGACATAATATGAACCTGAAGGCACGTTTACAATTGCTGCAATAATGCTGACAGTTGCACCGCTGCTGTTCTCCCATAAATACGAATAGGGCGAAACTCCGCCGGATATTGAAATTATAGCAGAACCATTCGATTGACCGCAATTGGATGATGTTGACGATACAATATTAATTGCTAATTGTGATGGACCATTTACGGTTGCAGAAGCATTAGCGATACAATTATTAGCATCCGTAACACTTAGTGTATAAGTACCCGGTGAAAGGTTAATAGCATTTTGACTCGTCTGAAATCCGGTATTTGCATCCCAAAGATATGAATATACAGGGGCGCCGCCAGTAACAATGGACTGAACAGAGCCGTTATCATAATTATAACAACTTTCATCTATTGGTGTCAGTGTAATTGATAAAGCTGCCGGCTGCCAGACATTTACTACTGTATCTATTTGGCATCCATTAAAATCCTGTGCTGAAATAAAATATATTCCTGAACAAAGATCTGAAACATCCTGTGTTGTATCGCCGGTACTCCAATCAAAGTAATATGGCGGGATACCGCCGGATACATAATTTTGTATTACACCGTCACAATATCCATTACAAGTGACATCAATAATATTAATGTTGTTAAAAATAAACGGATCAGGAGTGTCAATAGAGACATATTTAATTTCGGTACATCCGTTTGCATCAGAAACAATTACTGCATAATTTCCCGAACATAAGAAAATAGCGGTCTGAGTGTTCTGAAATAACGGATCATTCCAGTTATATAAATAAGGTAATGTACCTCCAACAGGATTTACAGTTGCAGTTCCATTGCATAGCCCATAGCATGATACATCGGTTGAGGAAGTCGTTGCAGATAATACAGGTGGATCGTTTAATGTAACGGTTTGTGATATTTCACAACCGTGGTCGTCAGAAACAGTGACTGTATAATCACCTTCACATAATCCGCCGATTATTGATAACGTGTCGGGTTGATTTGACCATGCATAATAGTATGGAGCCGTACCACCTGTCACAGAATCAACTTGGATAGTACCATCACAACTGGCGACACATGACGGGTCATTTGCGTTCACATTTATAGCCAATTGTAACGGTTCTGTGATAAGAATATTTGCATTGTCGGTACAACCGTCATTATCAGTTACCTGTACCGAATGAAGCCCGGCGCATAAGTTTGTAGCAATTGCTCCGGTTTGTCCCGTTGGACTCCAAATATATGAATAAGGAGTGGAACCGCCTGAAATAGTCAAAGAAGCCACACCGTCGCAAATACTATAACAACTGATGTTCGCGCTTAAATTAATATAAGCATTTGGGCCAGGCACATTAATTACTTCAATACAAATATCTGCAGTACAATTCTTATTATCTGTAACAGTCACACAATACAGATTGGCAATAATATCAACCAGATTTTGAATAGTATCTCCGGTATTCCATAAATACGAGTAAGGCGGTGTACCTGAACCCACAGTAATGTCAATAGAACCGTCTGAAAATCCGCAATGAGCATTTTGATATGAAGTATCAACAGTCAAAGAAGCCGGATCATACAGAATAGTATCGGCAAAAGTTGTACAACCATTAGCATCTGATACGGTTACTGAATAAGCCCCGGCACATAAATTACTTGCAGAAGTTGTAGTTTGCAGGTTTGGGTCATTCCACAGATATGTATAAGGAGGCGTTCCTCCTGAAGGAATAACAGTAATAATTCCATCACAATTACCTGCACAACCTACTTCGTCTATATAGATTGTACTATTTAGTACCGGTGGCTCAATCAGGGTTACTGAAGTATTAATTATACAGTTGTTTGCATCGGCAATCTGAACAGAATAAGTCCCGGCGCAAAGGCCTGTTGCAGTTAAACCGGTTTGATTATTAGACCATAATATTGAATATGGTAAAGCGACACCTGCAAGGGATATAGTTGCCGAACCATCATAGCTTCCATAACATGATGGATTAGAGTATGTGCTGATAGTAACGGTTCCTGGAGGAATATTATTAATATTAGCAATGCCGGTTTGGGTGCAACCGTTATTGTCCGTCACAGTAACAATATATGAACCATTTGATAATCCTGAAGCAGTAATTGTAGTTTGGGAAAGAGCATCGTTCCAGACAACAGAATATGGTGAAACGCCTCCGCTAATTGTTACTGTTGCCTGTCCGTTACTTTGCCAGCAATTTTCATCCAGTTCAGAAATACTTAATGTAATTTGTAAAGGCTGATTAATTACAACAGAATCAAATGCCTGACAATTATTATTATCTGTAACAACTACTGTGAATAAGCCCTGAGGAAGATTGATTGCAGTTGAATCGGTTGGTGTAGTTCCGCCATTCCATGAATATGAATAAGGAGGGGTTCCGCCTGATGCTGACACTGTGGCTTGTCCGTCATTTCCATTAAAACAGCCAACATTACTACTGCTTGTAATATTTGCAACCAAAGCAGGCGGTTCAGATATTGAAACAGATGTAATTGCTATGCAACCGTCCTGGTCAACTGTGGTTACAAAATATATTCCTGTGCATAAACTGGTTGCCTGAGCAGTTGTTTGCATACCTGCGCTCCATACAATGCTGTATGAAGGTGTTCCGCCAGAAGGAGTAACAGTAGCTGTTCCATCACAAAACCCATAACAACTGATATCACTGCTATCGGTAATAGTAACTGTCAGGCCGGTGAGGTTTCCTATGTTAGCAGAAGCCACAAAAGTACAGCCATTATTATCTGTGACGGTAACATAGTAAATATTGCTAAACAGATTAATTGCAATAGCTGAAGTTTGTGAATTTGCATCACTCCAAAGATATGTATAAGGAGCTGTTCCTCCTGATGCGGTCACAGTTGCCGAACCATCGGGCTGTCCGCAATGTGCATTAATAACACTTGTAGTAGCCATTAAAGCTGCCGGTTGATAAACAATAACAGAACTTGAAACTGTACATCCCAAATTATCACTCACTATTACTGTATAGGTGCCCGGACAAAGACCACTTGCAGTAATAGTGGTTTGTGCAGGAAAAGGATTGTTCCAAATATAGCTGTAAGGAGCTGTCCCTCCGGAAACCTGTGCTGTTGCCGTACCGTCGCATGTAGTGCTACATGAAGTATTTGTTGATGTTGCAGTAGCTGTCAGTAATAATGGTTCATTGATAGTTACACTATCAACAGTTGTACAATTATTTGCATCGGTAATAGTCACAAAGTATGTGGTTGCAAAAAGACCTGTTGCATTGGGTGAAGTTTCGGCAGGTGCAGGATCATCCCATAAATAGAAATACGGCGAAGTGCCTCCGCTTGCCGAAACGGTTGCCGTTCCATCATTACCGCCCTGACAACTGACATCGGTCTGAGATATAATTATTGAAGTCAAAGCTGCCGGTTGTGTAACATTGGCTGTTGCCATTGTTGTACAATTATTTGCATCGGTTATTGTGACAGTGTATGTCCCAGAGACGCCCTGTAGGGCGTCTGTACTTTCCCCGGTGTTCCATAAATATGTATATGGTGAAATTCCGCCTGACGCTAATACCGTGGCACTTCCATCATTTCCTCCATAACAGCTAACATTAATAGTAGCTGAAATAACTGCATTGAGTGCAGATGGTTGAACAATTGTAGCAACAGCAGTTGCCGAGTAACCGTTATCATCGCTAACAGTTACAATATGATTTCCTGCACACAATCCTGTTTCAGTGGTATCTGTTCCGCCAGAAGGCCAAAGATAAGTGTAAGGCGGTATGCCTCCTATAGCCGATACTGTTGCTGTACCGTCACAATATCCATTACAGGTAACATCGGTAGTTGATGTAATAGTTGCAATAACAGAACCTGGTTCAAGTATTGTTATTGTAGCCGTTTCAGTACAGCCATTATTATCCGTTACAGTGACAATATAGGAACCGGCGCATAATCCTGTTACTGTCAAATCGGTCTGGCCGTTATCACTCCAAAGATATGTATATGGAGAATTGCCTCCACCTGCCGTCACAGTCGCCTGTCCATCACATATACCAGCACCTGAAGCATCAGTTCCTGAGGCAACGGCAGTCAAATTAGTAGGCATACCTACAAAATATGAACCGGTAATTGTACAGTTGTTTGCATCTGTTACTGTTACTGTATAATTTCCGGCGCCTAAACCGCTCGCTGTAGGCGTGGATTGACTCCCTGCCCCTGCATCCCATTGATATAAATATGTTGTTGTTCCTCCAATTGCAGTTACTGTTGCAGTACCATCGGAACTGCCAAAGCAGCTTGCATCGGTGCCCGACATTGAAACAGATAAAGCATTGGGTTGTGTAATATTGGCTGTCGCCGTTGTTGTACAATTATTTGCATCGGTTACAGTTACCGTATAGCTTCCCTGGCTTAAACCTGTTATTGTATCTGTGGTTATACTTCCAGGCCAAAGATAGCTATATGGCGATGTTCCGCCTGACGCCAATACTGTGGCACTTCCATTACTACCTCCATTGCAACTGACGTTAGTCGAAGTTATAGCAGCGTTTAGTATGGCCGGCTCCATTATTGTAACTGCTACCATAGATGTGCATAAACTAGCATCACTCACTGTTACTGTATATGTGCCGGCTATTAATCCGCTAGCTATTGAATCAGTTCCACCTCCGCCTGACCATTGATAGGTATATGGTCCTATTCCCCCTGATTGTGTTGCTGTAGCTGAACCATCGTTATCTCCATTACATGTTACATTGGTCTGCGATAAAATGCTCGCTGTAGGTCCGTCTGAATTGCTTACTATTATTGTTTGAACTTCAGTACAACTATTTCCATCGGTTACTGTTACCGTGTATGAACCCGATGGAAGATTTGAATAAGTATTTGTTCCATCACCTGTATATCCATCAGGCGACCAGTCATAAGTATAGCCAGCCGTTCCTCCTGATACACTTATTGATGCAGTTCCATTTGACGCTGCGCATGTAGAATTTGTGCTTGAAGGAATGGCCGTTAGTGCTGATGGTTCAGTTACCGTATAGCTGTTTGTCGCTGTACAACTGTTCGCATCGGTTACTGTTACCGAATACGTTCCAGCCCCTAAACCACTGGCTGTTGGCGTTGATTGATTGCCTGCCGCCGCATCCCAAAGGTATGTATATAGTTGAGTGCCGCCGGTTACAGTAACGGTGACTGAGCCTGTCGAAGCCCCATTACATAACGCACCTGTGCCTGTTATAGTTGTAGTTAAAACGGTCGGCTCTGTTATATTGGCCGTCGCCGTTGTTGTACAATTATTTGCATCGGTTACTGTTACTGTCCATGTACCCGCTGTTAAGCCGGTCACAGTGGCTGTGGACTGTGCAGGTGCAGGATCATTCCATATATAACTATATGGCGAGGTTCCGCCGGCAACGGCAACGGTGGCTGAGCCTGTCGAAGCCCCGTTACACAATACATTGGTCTGTGATGAAATGCTTGCTGTTGGACCGTTGGAATTGCTTACCGTAATGGTTTCTACTT
>JACQWN010000523.1 GCA_016209245.1 Bacteroidia bacterium | reverse complement strand
CAATAAAATGTGCAGTAGTTGACCATCTTTCTTTTCTTTACCATCATTTAGGTAATATTGGGACAATTCGTTTTTTAAAACCATACTCCTTCCGATTTAATATTCTCGATAAAAGGAGATTTCATTTCAACGTTCTTTTTATACTCAAATTCTGAATAAATAAGCGGTGAAATTTTAAATTCGTAATAGGGGTCTACTTCAAAAAGATTATCAAATATAAGGCTGCTGGTTTTAACATTATATTCTTTTACAACAAAAAGGATATCAATATCCGAATCGTTAGAATAATCTCCCCTTACCTTTGAACCGAATAGTGCCGATAAAATCAGATTGTCACCTAATGTAACTTTGACAACGTTAATAAATTTATCAACGGTATCTTTTTCCTGTTTTGTTAAAAAAAGTTTTGTCATAACAGATGCGTCAAAAAAACAATTAACAAAGAGTGACTCTTCAGGTAGTTTTTAAAAATTGCCACAGCGCATCAAATAATGTTTTGTTTTCGGTTCTGATTATGGCTTCCATAGATTAAAGTTTTTTTAAAAAAATAATTTTTGTTTTTTAATACGCTACTTATAATCCTTCTTTTATAAAAAATTTTTTCAGGAGATGATCTGAAGTCAAAAATTCGTTTGCAATGTTTTTTAACGAAACAGCACAAGCTAACTGGATTGAATCAAGAGTTTTAAGCCCTTCTTTACCATATTAGTTCAGCAAGTTTTTTGCTAAATTAATAATTTCACTATCTATATCAATCCATTGATATTTGTAATAATCATTTTCAAAAAAACGAATTGCTTCCATTGCTTCAAATTCATTGGCTTCTCCAATTCTAACTTTTCTCCAAAGCGCTGCATTAAATTCAACTTTTGTCAGTTCTGATAAATACATTTCATCTATATCATCAGTGAAAATATTTAATAACCTGTCACTATCATTTTCCTTATGATATACTTTCACAATAGAAGATGTATCCAGAAATATTTTTTTCATCTGTAGTCCCCTCTTCTTTCTTCTATGACTGCGTCACTCAATGAACCTTTAATTCCTTTTGTCGCCTCCATTGATTTAAAGAAGGAAAAATCGTTTATATCAAGCCCGCTTTTTTTTGTTTTTTTCAATGTGCTAACTTCCTTTTCTTTCGGTTCAACAGTGATATTTAGTGTCCTTAAAAAATGCAGAAGGGCATCAAATAATGTTTTGTTTTCAGTTCTGATTATGGCTTCCATAAAATGAATTTTAAACGACAAATATAAGCATAAAATAATAAAAAAACAAGAATTTTAGGCATTTTCAGCAATTCAGCGGCAATTTTTTGTAACTTGTAACTGTACTCAGGCAGTAGCCCGAATTACAAAGATACATAATAAAACGAAATTAACAAATAGATAATACAAAAATATTTGTATACATCAAAATTGCTGTATATTTGCCAAAAACTATTACAATGTCATACTGGTATTACAACTACAATTACAGGAAAGCGAGAAGACCGAAGAAAACAAGTACAACTCCTGTGCAACGAAAAAAGTTCGGTCAGACGTTCTGGGGGCAGCAATGGCTCAATTCACTGATCATCAATACCGGCGAAAAATGGCTTGGTGACCTGAGCAATCGTGAACTGAAAGATATTGTGGCGCTCTCAAAAAAGCAATAAATTAAAATTAAAATATATACTCATTGTTACTGTTCGGGTTGATTGTTAAGTATTGAATTAGAAATTGATTGCTCAATAATATTGATATGCTACCACGAATAGTAACATTAATATAATGAAATATGAAATTTAGAATAGGCGATAAAGTCCGCTATCTGAATGATGTTGGCGGAGGTACAATTTCAGAAATAATTGACCATGAAACTGTACGTATCTTAAATGAACATGATTTTGAAGTGCCTGCATTAGCCAGTGAGCTTGTTCTTATTGAAAAAGCAATGGTTTCCGAAGATGATGAAAAGAATCAGAAACTTATTGAAAGTTCACAGGAAGATTCAGATAAAAAATTCTACAGCAGATATGAATCCTCAGATAAACAGGAACGTGAAGAAATAAATATTTTTTTTGCACTTGTTCCTGGTGATTCCGAATCGGATATTATCAGCAGTGTTGATGCATACCTTATTAATGATTCGGAAATTGATATTTTATATAATTATCTTATTCATAATGATACAGGTTATATGCCTAGAGAAAATGGTACATTGGAGGCGGACACAAAAATTTACCTTGAATCATATAAGAGAGAGGATTTTGAAAAAATCAAATCATTTGTATTTCAATTTATTATAATCAGAAAAACCAGTCCATTAATTTATAAACCTTTTCATAAAGAATTAACCGTGAATCCGGTAAAATTGTACAAGCAGGGTTGTTTTACTGAAAATGATTTTTTCGAGGAAAATGCTATGCTCATTCCGGTAGTTACAAGGAAGGATTTATATGAAAATACCGGCACAGAACCTTCGGTTATTGATAATATTATTTTTGAAAAGGAAGAATTGAACAAAACCCTCAATCTTAAACCGGAGCTAAAGTCGAATAAACAGCCTGTAATCACCGAAGAAGTTGATTTACATATTCATAATCTTGTGGAGTATGATTATTTGGTATTATCCAATCCTGAAAAGCTTAATATACAACTGGAGCATTTTCGATGTAAATTGAATGAGGCGATTCAGAAAAAGATTGATAAAATAGTATTTATTCATGGTATTGGTAATGGTACGCTTAAGCTGGAAATAAGAAAGGCGCTTGATAAAGAATATCCGCATCTTAAGTATCAGGATGCTTCTTTCAAAGAATATGGGTTTGGTGCGACATTAGTAATGATAAAATTTTAATTATCTTTGCAAAACAGCAGGCCGTTCTATCGTTCCGAGCAATCGGGAAGGAAAGTCCGGACAACACAGGGCGCCATGCTTCTGAAAAGAAGATATCCGTGAGGGTATAGAAAGCGTAACAGAAAATAACCGTCCCGCCCATGGCGGGATAAGGGTGAAAAGGCGAGGTAAGAGCTCACCGGCTCGGCTGGCGACAACCGGAGCCGTACGCCTTATGGGTTGCAAGACCATGTACGCCTGTATTCTTATTTTATAATAAGTTCAAGGGTTGCCCGCCCGACGCAGGGGGGTAGGTCGCATCAGATAAATGATAGAAATCGCCAGGTTTTCCTGGCGATACAGAATCCGGCTTACAGGCCTGCTATTTTTGTTTCTTTCCTAAACCTAATTCGAATCTGTATTTAAGACAGACACTAATTCCTTAAACCCAACGTGGACAAGCCACAAACAAAAAAAGTAATATTGTCACAGATTACACAGATTTTATAAATTCATTTTTTCTTTAATCTGCCTTGAACAGACATAGTCAGCTATGGCAGACGACGTCTGTGGCATTTTTCTTTAATATTTTGCCCTTCGGTCGCCGAAGGCTTGCCGCAGGTGAAACAAAACTTGTAGTGAGTTTATCAAACTAAGTGTCAAGATATTTTTGATAAGGTACTAATTTTTGTAATGCAGTTTAAAGCCATTTTTTTAACAAATAATAAAGCTATTTATATAGAAGGGGAGAAGTATCATTTTTATAAAATTATGCTGTAAAAATGAATTTTTCATGATTTTGTTTCGTCGTAGTTAAATTACATTTGTTCACAACAAAATGCACTATTGTAAACAATCGTACATTTGTAAACATGCTTTATTTTAGTAAAATTTTACAAATGTAGTTTAAATTTATAAACAAAATTTCAGGTTTTAGAAATGTAATATTTTTATTTTTAAAGTTCAGATAACCAATATAATAATTAATTTATCTAAACTAACAATTTAAAGATTTTGTATAAAAGTGTATTTTTTACTGTAAAATGTGCATACATTTGTAAAAAGGGGTTTTATAATTAATTTATTATCAGAGAATATATATATTTATTTAAAGTAAAACTTTGAGTACATATTAAAAGTATTTTGTAACTTCTCAATAATCTTTGGCAAAAATAGATTCCTCACTTCGTTCGGAATGACAGGTAATAATTTTTCAGTAGTGTGTAAAGGCATTTCACCTAAGGCGAAACGCCTTTACACCCTTAAATTATTATTTAAATTGTTATTCCGACCAAAGTATAGTTTATTATTGTAAAAAAAATATTATTTATTTACTTTTGTTATCAAAAATAATTGTTACATTTGTAGCGAATAAAATAACCCATTTTTTATGAAAGACAGAATCAAAAAAATTATCAGGGATGAATCAATATCCTTTTCTAAATTTGCTGACGAAATCGGTGTACTGCGTTCGAGTGTTTCACATATTCTGACCGGACGAAATAACCCAAGTCTGGAATTCGTTCAGAAAGTTCTGAACCGATATCGTAATATAAATATCGAATGGCTGATTTATGGAAAAGGTGAAATGTATAAAATTGAAAAAAACAAACCGGATGAAATAACTATTCAACAAAATAATGGTTTGCAAACAGACCAAATAAGTTCACTTGATACAAACACTAAAGAGATAATAAACAATTCTTCAGTTATTGCTAAAATGCCAAAATCAAAAGAGGTCGAAAAAGTGATTTTGTTTTATGATGATGGAACTTTTAGAGAGTATTATTCATAGCGCCCCGTCTGACGGAGCAAACAAAAACGCCACAGACTTCGTCTGCCAAAGTTGACTACGTCTGTCAAAAACAGAATTGAAATCAAAACCGTATCGGACAGGTAAGGCGAAGCGGCCATCAGGTCGTTGTATAGGTTTGTAAAAGTTTTTGGCGTAAGAACTGAAATACGTTGTAGAAATTGTTCGGTCAATCCATTGTCAATAAGCGAGTTTAGCGATTCGACTTTATTTTCGGCTTCTGTAATAAGTGAATCGGCAAATAAAATGCTTTTTGAAACAATTTTTCCGCCTGTATTTATTTTTTCAGAACAATTCGGTAAAAAAGGGTTGAGTTTCAAATGAAACAGGGACGATTTTTAAATCTTAAAAATCTCTTTATTAATCATTTTACCTGTTGATAACTTTTTAAATTTTTTGTATCTTTGTATCGCAAAACAATAACAAATATCAGCCTCAATTCAT
>JACQWN010000522.1 GCA_016209245.1 Bacteroidia bacterium | reverse complement strand
GTAAATTTCACTAACCCCAGCCTTAAGGCTGGGGTTATGCAACAACCGCAATATCTGGACTTTAGTCCAATATTAAAATTATTCAGGTTAAAAAACAAATTTCTTTTATACATCATTTATTTATCAATATTCAGCACCCAAGCTAATACACCGCAAAATCTGCTCGACAGCGCCAGGATATATTACTCAAAGGTAAATTATGAGAAAGCGATTGAAATATATAACAAAATTGTAAGCCTAGATTTTGAATCGTCAGCCATTTATTATAATTTAGGAAATGCTTATTTTAAATCGAATAAAATACCTCAGGCGATTTTAAATTATGAACGGGCAAAGCTTCTTAATCCCAAGGATGAGGATATATTATTCAATCTTGAGCTCGCCAACAAGTATGTTGTTGATAAAATTAACGTTCTTCCGGAAATATTCTTTATAACATGGTACAGGAATTTTATTAACATGTTCCCGTCAGACAAATGGGCGACTGCCAGTCTTATTGCATTTATCGCATTTTTACTACTTTTAAGTCTTTATTTTTATAGTGGAAAAATAATATTAAAGAAGCTGGGATTCTGGTTTGGAGTACTATTTCTTGCCTTTTCACTTATAGCCCTCTTTTTTGCTTATAAACAAAAACAATTCTCTGAAACCAGGAATACAGCCATTGTTTTTTCAGATTCTGTAACTGTTAAAAGCTCACCCGATGAAAGCGGAACCGACCTGTTTGTTATCCATGCCGGACTAAAAGTCAAAGTTGAAGATAAAGTTGGAGATTGGGTTGAAATTAAACTCACTGATGGAAATACCGGGTGGGTAAAAGAGATTGATGTTGAAATTATTTAATCAAATATTTCTTTCAATTTTTTCTATTATAACAAAATAAAATTATATATTTGCAGAAAATTTATATTATGATAGAAAAATTTGCAATAATAAAACAGCATAATTATTGGGATAAAAGGCCGGTAAATACGGGATTTATACGGAAAACATATCTCGATTTGTTAATACAATCATTAGGTAACAGGTTAATCAAAGTTTTAACAGGTCAAAGAAGGGTTGGAAAAAGTTATATAATGAGGCAATTTATCAATGAACTTTTAGACAAAGAAATTAAACCAGAAAATATTTTTTATCTTAACAAGGAATTAGTCGCTTTTGATTATATAACTCATTATCGTCATTTGAAGCAATTAATTGCTATATATGAAAAAAATGTAAAACCTGAAGGTAAAAAATATATTATTCTCGATGAAGTTCAGGAAATTGACGGTTGGGAAAAAATCGTGAATTCATTATCTCAGGATCCAAATAATGAATATGAAGTATTTATTACAGGTTCTAATTCAAAAATGTTATCAGGAGAGCTTGCAACATTATTAAGTGGTCGTTATATTTCCTTCGAGATATTTCCATTCTCTTATACGGAGTTTATCAATTATAAGAAACTACCCCTTGGAAAAAATTCATATATTCAATACTTGAAAGAAGGAGGGCTTCCCGAATTATTTCATATAAATAATGAAGAGCTAAAACTGAATTATCTGACTTCATTAAAAGATACTATACTATTAAAAGATATTGTAAAAAGACATAACGTTAAAGATGTTTTTATGCTTGAACGGCTTTTTAAATTTTTAGTCAGTAATATTGGAAGCATGTTTTCTGTAAATAATATTACAAATTATTTTATTACAAACAAAATCCGAATAAATTATGAAACTTTAGCTTCATATCTCGACTATTTTCAAGAATCATATTTAATTCATAGAGCCGATCGTTTTGAAATAAAAACAAAAGAAATATTATCAGGTACAAAGAAATTCTATATAAACGATTTGTCATATCGAAATTATCTTGTTCCCGCTTTTGAATTTGAGTTTGGTCATCTTTTGGAAAATTCGGTGTTCTTATATTATAAAGCGCAGGGATATTCAATTTATGTGGGCTTCGGCAGAAATTATGAAATTGATTTTGTTCTGCAAAAAGGCAATAATAAAAAATATGTCCAGATATCATATTTATTGTCTGATAAAAATGTTATTGACAGAGAATTTGGAAATCTTGCCCGTATTAAAGATAATTATGAAAAAATTGTAGTTTCGCTTGATGATGTTTCCTTTGGTAATTATGAGGGAATACAGCATATTTGTGCATGGGATCTTAAATAATATTTTACCTTTCGCATCTATTTTGATATAAATTAAAATTTATTACTACATTTGGCAATTTAATTTTCTAATAATGATTCGGCAAAATTGTGAACATTGTCTTGTCCTTGGAAAATCGTTATTAAATAAAGTAGAAAAAAAAGACCTTCTTGACTTAAGCCAAAGAAAAAATTGCATTTTTTACAAAAAAGGACAAACGATTTTTTCAGCAGGTACAAAACCAAATGGAGTTTACTGTCTGAATCAGGGAAAAGTAAAAATTTATAAATATGGCTCTTACGGTAAAGAACAAATTATACGTTTTGTTTCTCCAGGCGAATTTTTTGGCATGAAAGCTCTGCTTAGCGACAGAACATTCAAAGCTACTGCTACTACTCTTGAAGATTCTGTAGTATGTATATTAAATAAAAATGATTTCTTTGAATTGCTGAACAAATATCCTCTTTTTTCCACACGGCTTATGATTCTTTTCAGCCAGATGCTTGAAGAAGCAGATAATAAGCTAACTTCAATGGCACAAAAAACTGTCCGTGAACGACTGGCAGAATCGCTCCTTGTTCTTAATAAAATATTTTATGCTGAGAAAAATACTAATAATTATCCTGATGACACTTCTCAATATGTTATTTCTCTTTCCAGAGAAGACCTTGCCAATATTGTTGGAACATCCACTGAAACTGTAATCAGACTCCTTTCAAAATTCAAGAAAGATAATTTTATTAAGATTAAAGGCCGAAAAATTACTCTCATCAATATTAAAGAATTGATAAAGATCGCAGAAATTTAAGATACAATTAAATATATAGAATGAAGAGAGGAAGAATCCGGTGGTTCAGCCGGTCTTCAAAACCGGTAGCGGACGGATAAAACCGGCCGTGGCAGGTTCGATTCCTGCCCTCTCTGCAAAAAAAATGGATTATTTCAATGAAAGAATTTAAGCAAATACCCAGTGTAGATAAATTATTGAATTTATCGGAAGTAAAGAACCTTATTCAAAAATATGGTATTGATGTAGTGACATACTCCATCCGTAATGTCTTAAATGATTTCAGGAACAAGATAAAAGATGGACAAAACGCCCCTGCTACCGATATCATACTCACCCAAGTAGAAAAAGAAATTAATAAAACTACGGAAGGAAGCCTGAAGCCGGTTATAAATTGTACAGGAGTGATAATTCACACAAATCTCGGACGAGCTCCTTTTGGAAAAGAAATGGTAACTAACGTCTTTGATTTGCTATGCGGATATTCAAATATTGAATTCAGCCTGGAGAATGGAGTACGATCCGACAGAAACATACATGCATCAAACCTGCTGAAATATTTAACCGGAGCGGAAGATGTGCTTGTCGTCAATAATAATGCGGCAGCCGTGATATTAATACTGAATTCATTGGCTAAAGGTAAAGAGGTCATTATATCACGGGGGGAATTAATAGAAATAGGTGGCTCGTTTAGAATGCCGGAAATAATGAAGACTTCAGGAGCTAAAATGGTAGAAGTCGGTTCGACTAACAAAACAAGATTAAGCGATTATGAAAATTCAATTAATAAAAACACGGCTTTACTGTTCAAAGCGCATAAATCAAACTATTCAATAAAGGGCTTTACTGAAGATGTTGAACTAAAAGAATTAGTGAATCTTGGGGAAAAATATCGGATACCGGTAATTTTTGATATGGGCTCAGGATTATTAAAAAAAATAGATAACACAGCTTTAATGAGCGAACCTGACGTAAAACAGGCTTTGGCGACAGGTGCAGACCTTGCATGTTTCAGTGGAGATAAACTACTTGGAGGACCACAAGCCGGAATAATAGCGGGGAAAAAAGAATTTGTCGGAAAATTAAAAAGAGAGCCGATGATGAGAGCATTAAGAGTTTGTAAACTTACATTGATTTTCCTGGAAAATACCTGTAAATATTATCTTAATCAAAAACTTCTGATTAAGAATAATATGATTTATAAAACGCTTAACAAAACAGAAATGGAGTTGAAATCAAGTGCACTAATGCTACAGGAAAAATTGAAAAAATTCAACATCCGTTCAACTGTCGTTCAAAGTCATGGACAATATGGCGGAGGAGCAATGCCGGAACATACCCTTAAAAGTTTTTCAGTAGTTATTAATGAAAAATTCGGTTCACGAAAAAATAATTCTTCTTTTGCTGAAAATATGTACAGGAAATTATTAATACTTAATAGACCAATACTCGGAATACTGAAAAAAGGAGAAATTCATTTTGATATTCTGACTATATCTAATGAAGATATTCCTTATATTGCTGAAATGATAGATATTGTATTCAAAAAAGTCACTCAGAAATGAAACATCTCACCATAGGAACGGCAGGTCATGTTGACCATGGAAAAACGGCTCTTATTAAAGCACTTACGAATGTTGACTGCGATACTCATAAAGAAGAAAAACTACGAGGGATTACCATTAATCTTGGCTTTACTCATTTTATTTTACCTTCCAGCGAAAAAGTCGGAATTGTTGACGTACCCGGACATAAAGATTTCATTCATACGATGATAAGCGGTGCCAGCGGAATGGACCTTGTTTTATTAGTTATTGCCGCCGATAGCGGGGTTATGCCACAGACAATCGAACATCTTAATATTCTTGAAATATTGGGAATAAAAAAAGGACTCGTTGTCCTTACCAAAACAGATTTAGTTGATGAAGATTTAATATTATTAGCCATTGATGAAATTAAAGATTTTCTGAAAAATACTTTTTTTGAATTTGCTCCTGTTATCAGGGTATCGTCAATTACCGGCGCAGGAATTGATAAGCTCAAAGATATGATAGCTAAAGTCGCCGGTGAAACCCATGAAAGAAAAAAAAGCGGTTTTTTCAGAATGTACATTGACAGGATATTTAATGTTAAGGGCTTTGGAAGCGTTGTTACAGGAACCGTAATAAATGGCAAGCTCGATCTGGCTAAACAGGTTTTCCTGCTGCCAGGCGATAAAACAAAGGAACTTAAAGTCCGCAGAATTGAAAAATACGGCACAGCTACCGATACTGTTGAAGCAGGCGACAGAGCCGCAATAAACCTGGCAGGTTTGGAAAAAAATGATTTTATCAGAGGCATGATTATTTCAGATACCAACCTGAAGGCAACAACAATATTTGATGCAAAGCTCTCTTTGTTTAAAAACAGCCGGCAATTAAATCTGTGGTCTGATGTAATTTTTCTTTGCGGAACTTATGAAAGCCATGCCAGGCTCCATCTCTTGAATAAAAATGAAATTAACGGGGGAGAAAACGCTATCGTGCAAATTCATCTCGATAAACCTTGTATATTGATTTATTCCGATAGATTTATTATACGGAACACTTCGGGAACCCGCACATTGGGAGGCGGTGAAATCATAGACCCATTTCCTTTACATCACAAAAGACGCTCTCCGGAACTGCTCGAAAATATATCAAAATTGGCTGAAGGAAGCATCACCGAACTCATCAGAACAGAAGTTAAAAAGTACCTTGTACCTGTTACCGACCGCCAAATTGCTGAAACACTAAACATACCGGCAAATGAAATATATAATATATGTATGGAAAGCTCATTTGATGATATTGTAAAATATTCTTGCGAACAATTAGTAATACTTATAGTACATCAGAGAGATATGAGATATTATGAGAAAACCACGATCATATTGTGAAAAAAGGAAAAACATGGATTTTGAAGGACCATAAAATTATCATTCCCGATGATGTAAAACAACAGATTGACCGGCTTGAATCTAAGATTTTGAATTATTATATGCAGACCCCGCTAATGTCCGAGCTTGAAGTTCATGCCTTTGAAAATAAAATACCCAAAGATAAGCTGATACAATATTTGAAATATCTTGTCAACGAAGGAAAAATTTATGTCATAGAAGATAATTATATTCATGCAAACATCGTGGACGAATGCCGTATTAAGCTCTTGTATGAGCTTTACAGTTCCGGAAAGGGTATTACAATTGCAGGATTCCGCGATTTGATAAATGGAAACAGGAAATTGTGCCTGTTATTAATGTCTCAATATGACAATGAAGGAATGGTCGCCCGTGACAATGATTTACGCTATATTACGGAAAAAGGAAAAAAATTATTAACTGATAAAAATTAATTCTATGGAAACCGGAAATACAAATAAATTTCATAGTGTTGCGTCTGAATCGGAACAATTGCAAACATTTGAAACCCAAGATTATGTAATCTGCTTTAAAAATGATAAAATGGGCTTTTGCCCCGATGATCTCGGAACCTTGCTGATTAAAGGATGTATATCCACTATCGGGAAGTGCAAACCATTACCAAAGATAATTATTTTTTATGGTAACGGAGTTAATCTGACCGTTAAAGGTTCACCTGTGGTTGAGCAGCTTAAAGAACTTGAAGCGGCAGGCATAAAATTGCTTATTTGTGGCACTTGTGCAAATTATTTTAACATTACTGAAAAAATCGGAGCAGGAACAATTTCAAATATGTATGAGATAATGCAGACCTTAACCGATGTTCAAAAAATAATATATCCCTAACTACTAACCTGATTAATTCATAAATTTTAATTTGAATATATCAATAGCCCCGTCTTTTAAGGTGGGGTTTAAAATGGAACGCGTATCTTTATTCTCTTCCTCTGCAAAATTTGGAAAAATTTTTTTAAAAAATTTTTCCAAATTTTGCAGAGGAAGGTCAAAGGCATTTTTCCCAATCCCCGCCCTGAAGGACGGGGCTATTGATATATATTTTAACATAATTTGAGAATAATATTTTGCCATTTTTAAAGAAAATCCATTGAGTTTAAAAATAAAATATTAAATTTGCAACAAATTAATAAACCAAGTTTTAACCTGAATTATTCAGGTTAATAAACAACCTTATGAAACTTAGTGCCAATTAAAAAAAAGAAAGGAATGTCCAATGAAATACGGTGCAAGAAATTTGATCAAAGCAAAAGTAAAATCAATAAAAAGTGGAGATATTATGTCACTCGTAAAATTCGATGTTACATCACCAGTAGAGATGACATCAGTTCTAACTACAGAATCAGCCGAACATCTTGATCTTAATATCGGGGATGAGGTTGCGCTTGTTGTAAAAGCAATTCATGTTCTTCCTGTCAAAGAATAGTTTAAGCATTTTGCATTTTTATAATACATATTTCGACAATGCAGCGACATCCTTCCCCAAACCTCCGGAGGTTGCAGCCGGAATAGCAAAATATCTGAACGAAACCGGCGGACCTTATGGAAGAAGTTTTTACAACCGTGCAGTCGAAGTATCACATATTGTGGAAGAAACCAGGGAATTACTGGCCAATATAATCGGAACTAAACATATTTCTAATTTGGTATTTACCCATAATGCTACACATGCAATCAATATAGTATTAAAAGGTATGACATTTTCAGAATTAGCCCGCCTAGTAAATGATAGACATCTTAAAATTATATATTTACCGGCTTACCCTGACGGAACGGTCAATATTGAACGTATCCCGGAATTTTTAAGTAAGCATACAAAGCTCGTAGTCGTAAATCACATTTCCAATGTAAATGGAGTAATACAGCCTATCCGCGATATTAAGCACGTGCTTGGAAGCATTCCCATGCTTGTTGATGCAGCGCAATCAGTAGGAGACAAAACAATTGACGCAGATAAAAACGATTTTGATTATATCGCTGTCACTTGTCATAAATATTTACTTGGACCAACCGGTATCGGCGGATTATTCATTAAAAATCCCGAGTTGATTTTCCCATTGATTGAAGGTGGAACAGGAAGTAATTCAGGTAAAGATGAACAGCCCGATTTTATGCCCGACAAGTTTGATGGCGGTACGCCGAATATAGCAGGAATTTTTGGGTTAAAAGAGGCAATCATGCACAAACCTGAAACCATGTATTCGGAAAGCGATTTTTATTATTTACTTGAATCAATAAAAAAAACAGGGAAATATAAATTATTTTCTTCAATGAATAAGAACAATAGAAGTTTTCTGTTCTCTTTAAACCATACTAAAATGGATTGCTCCGCTCTCGGACTTAAAATATATGAAAAGTACGGTATCGAAACCAGGGTAGGATTGCATTGCGCACCCTTTGCACATAAATATCTCGGAACATTTCCAAACGGAACACTAAGAATATCTCCGTCGGTTTACCATAAGCCGGAAGATTTTGAGTATTTGATTAATGCATTAAGAAATATTGACTAAACGATGCTATACTTATTTGAATCAACACATATAGTAATACTGGCTGAAAAATTTATCAGAGAGCTTAATATTTCATATCAAATCGTTCCGGTTCCGGTATATATTTCATCAAATTGCGGAATGGCAATTGAAATATCTGAGGGAAATGAATTAGCCAAAAAAATTTTTGAAGAAAATAATATTAAATATACTTGTTTTTAAAAAGAGAAAAATATGATATAAGTCATTTTTTCTTGTAAAAAATTTTATTCATTTTACGCACAAAATAATTTAGTTTTTTATATAAAAAATCAGGAGGATAGTTTGTGAATATTACCAGAAGAATGTTTTTTAAGCGAAGCGCTTTAACGCTTGGAGCGGTGATATCTACATTTGCTATTGCTTCCGGATCTGATACGATTGATACAATTTCTGCAAAGGAATTTAAAACAGCCTTTACCAAAGAAACTACTACAATTTGTCCTTATTGCGGAGTAGGTTGTGGCTTAATCGTTTCAGCCCGTGATAATAAAATTATTAATATCGAGGGTGATCCGGAACATCCGGTAAATGAAGGTTCGCTATGTTCCAAAGGAGCGGCTTTGTATCAGGTTGCAAATAACGAAAGGCGGCTTACACAAGTGTTGTATAGAGCGCCTGGAGCGACCGATTGGGAGATAAAATCGTGGGACTGGGCGATTGAAAAAATAGCAAAACGAATCCAATCAACCCGCGACGCATCATTTGTAGAAAAAGACAAAGACGGCTTCACCGTCAACCGTACCGAAGGCATCGCATTCTTCGGCGGAGCCGCTCTCGATAACGAGGAGTGTTACGCATACAGCAAATTCGCCCGGTCGCTTGGGATTGTAAATCTCGAGCATCAGGCTCGAATATGACACAGCCCTACAGTGGCCAGTTTGGCTGCTACATACGGTCGCGGAGCTATGACAAATCACTGGGGTGATATTGCCAACTCCGACTGTGTTATAGTTATCGGTTCAAATCCCGCAGAAAACCATCCGTTATCGTTCAAACATGTTGCAAGGGCCAAAGATAAAGGCGCCAAGCTTATTGTAATAGATCCCAGATTTACCAGAACAGCATCATTAGCAGATATTTACGCACCATTACGTTCAGGTACGGATATCGCTTTTATTAACTCAATTATTAATTACGCTCTTGCAAATAATTTGGTAAATCAGGATTATGTCCTTACCCATACTAATGCAAGCTTCCTTATTAATCCCGATTTTGATATTACAGATGGCATCTTCGGAGAATTAAAAGACGGAAAGTATTCAAAAGCGACATGGGGATTACAGAAAAACACAGACGGCACAATCAAAAAAGATCCGACATTAGCCGATCCTGCTTGTGTTTATCAGCAGATGAAGAAATATTTTGCACGTTATGATTTTGAAACTGTATCAAAAATCACCGGCACATCTGTTGAAACACTAAAAAAAGTCGCCGATACAATTTGCGCTACCCATGAACCTGATAAAGCGGCTGTAATTATGTATGCAATGGGAACTACCCAACATACAGTCGGCACACAGAATATCAGGACATATGCAATTCTTCAAACATTATTAGGCAATATTGGTGTCGCCGGCGGCGGTATTGACGCAATGCGTGGCGAATCAAACGTTCAGGGGTCCACAGATTTCGGACTTTTATTCCATATTATTCCCGGATATCTTAAATGTCCTGCAGTCGAGCATGTTGATTTGAAAACTTATCTCGAAAAATGTACACCAAAAACTGCCGACAAACAAAGTGCAAACTGGTGGGGTAATTATCCAAAATATATTACAAGCTTACTAAAAGCATTCTGGGGCGATAATGCGACTGCTGAGAATGATTATGCATTTAACTACCTTCCGAAAACAGGCGGTGGTTATTCCCATATTGCTATATTCGAAGCAATGGAAAAAGGCACAATAAAAGGATGCCTGTTGTTAGGACAAAATCCCGCTGTTGGCGGACCTAATGCAAATATTGAGCGTAAGGCTTTAGGAAATCTGGATTGGCTCGTTGCCGTTGATCTTTGGGAAACTGATACATCTGTTTTCTGGAAAAGACCCGGCACCAACCCGGCTGATATAAAAACAGAAGTGTTCTTATTGCCTGCAGCATCGTCAGTCGAAAAAGAAGGAAGCGTATCAAATTCCAGCCGGTGGGCTCAATGGCGGTATGCCGCTGTAACTCCTCCGGGTGAAGCCAAATCTGATTTATGGATTATTAGCCAGTTATACAAAAAATTAAAAGAAAGTTATAACAGTGGAGGAAAATTTCCGGAACCAATAGTCAAATTATCCTGGAATTTCGGAGGAGAAGAACCGGATCCGAATCTTGTAGCTAAAGAAGTTAACGGATATTTCCTTGCTGATGTAGATTTTCCGGATAAAGGTAAATCGTTCAAAAAAGGCGACCTTGTTCCTGGTTTTGCATTCCTGAAAGATAATGGCTCAACTTCATGCGGTTGTTGGATTTATTGCGCCAGCTATGTAAATGAAGGGAATATGATGGCTCGCAGAAAGCGTTCCGACCCTGCAAAAGATACAATCGGACTTAATCCCGAATGGGCATGGTGCTGGCCGGTTAACCGTCGTATTATATATAACAGGGCTTCATGTGATGCACAAGGAAATCCTTATGCACCGCAAAAGCCAGTCGTCAAATTTAACTGGGAAACAGGTAAATGGGCTGGTGATGTCCCCGACGGACCATGGCCTCCTTTGAAAAAACAAGACGGCACAAACAATCCTGAAGGAAAATATTCATTCATAATGACTGCCGAAGGTCATGCATGTCTGTTTGCCGACCTGGCTGATGGTCCTTTCCCCGAACATTATGAACCGTTAGAAAGCCCTGTATCCAATTTAATGTCCAAACAGCAGAATAATCCTGCTATTAAAATCTGGCGAAAAGATGAAATCGGCAAATCGGAACAATATCCTATTGTAGCAACAACATACAGAGTTTCAGAACACTGGCAGGCAGGCGCAATGTCACGAAATCTTCCATGGCTCGCCGAACTTATGCCCAATGCTTTCGTCGAAATCAGCAATGAGCTTGCCGTCGAAAAAGGAATAAATAATGGCGATAAAGTAAAAATCAGTACAATACGTGGAGCTATTGATATTTATGCACTTGTAACTTCACGTCTAAAACCTTTTCAATTAAACGGCAGTACCATTCACGAAGTTGGAATTATTTGGCATTTCGGTTATGCCGGCTTAGTCACGGGACCATCTGCTAATGAACTGACGCCTCACGTTGGAGATGCCAACACTATGATTCCTGAATATAAAGCATTTCTATGTAACATTGAAAAAGCAATAGGAGTATAAAAAAATGGAAGAAAATAGTAATAATCAAAAAGCATATTTGTATGATAATACAAAATGTATAGGTTGTCGGGCTTGCCAGGTAGCATGTAAGCAGTGGAAAAATTTACCCGCCGAAAAGACAGAATTTTTTGGAGGGCCAGGCTATCAAAATCCGGCAAAACTTAGCAGTTCTACATTTACTCTGATTAAATATCATGAAGAGGTGGAAGAAGATAAATTGAAAGATTGGGTATTTTTTAAGGAGCAATGCCGGCATTGTTTAGAGCCTGCTTGTGTTTCTGCTTGTCTGGTCAAAGCATTAGAAAAAACCCCGGAAGGCCCTGTCATTTACCATGAAAATCTTTGTATGGGATGTCGTTATTGTATGATATCTTGTCCTTTTGACATACCAAAGTTTCAATACCATAAAGTAATCCCTCTAATACAAAAATGTAATTATTGTTATGACCGGTTAGAAGAAGGACTTTTACCTGCATGTTCACAAACATGTCCCTCAGGGGCTATCAAGTTTGGCACAAGAGGTGAACTTATAGAAGAAGCGAGAGAGCGAATCTTTAAAAATCCTGATAGATATGTCAACCATATCTATGGTGAACATGAAGTAGGTGGAACCAGTACATTGTGTATTTCAAGTGTTCCATTGGAAAAATTTGGGGTTAGAGACGTAGGCACAACGCCAATACCGTCTTACAGCAAACAATTTCTTACTGCAGTTCCGGTAGTTATTATCGGAGCAGCAACTTTCTGTACAGCGTTATATTGGATTGCAAAACGCCGGGAGGCGGTTGCTGAAGCAGAAAATAAAACAGAAATTAAGGAGGAATAATTATTATGAAAAACGAAGAAAAAATATCAGCTACGCGCTGGTCAGCGTTCAACGTTATATCTACACTTATTATTTTAGCAGGTGTGGTTATTGCTATAATTCGTTTTGCAAAGGGAATTGGGAGCGTCGGCACTGATAGTGATGAATATCCGTGGGGTCTCTTAATAGGAGTTAATCTCCTCGTTGGTGTTGCGGTTTCAGCAGGTGGATTTATGGTCGCCTCGGCGGTCCACCTTTTCGGACTAAAGAAGTATCGTCCGATTTTAAGACCCGCTATGCTCACAGGGTTCTTAGGATACCTTTTCGCAGTGATTGCACTTCTATGTGACCTCGGGCAACCTTGGAGAATAGTATATCCAGTGTTCGTTTCTTATGGTGTTGCATCTATTATGTTCTTAGTAGCATGGCATGTGTTCCTGTATCTTTCAGTCCAGTTTCTTGAATTTTCTCCCGCAATTTTTGAATGGCTAGGTTGGAAAAACTGGCGGCGCGGGATTGGTAAAATAATAGTCGCTCTTTGTATTCTCGGAGTAATCCTTTCTTTGTTACACCAATCAGCTCTTGGTGGGCTTTTCTTATTGGCTCCTCATAAAGTACATCCTCTATGGTATTCAGAGCTTATTCCTGTCTTCTTCTTTGTCTCAGCTATGGTGGCAGGATTATGTATGATTATCATAGTAAGCATGCTCTCCAACCGGGCTTTCAAATACCAACTGGAAGAAGGATATACGGAGAAGATAAATGATATTACATTAGGACTCGGAAAATTCGGGTCTATTATTCTGATATGCTATTTTTTCCTGAAGTGGATTGGCGTTGCCCATGATAGACACTTTAACCTTCTTGGAACAGGATATGGTGGTTGGTTCCTAGTTGAAGTTCTCGTCTTTGTCCTTCTTCCCTCTGTTCTATTCGCTGTTGGAGCCAGAAAAAAGTCGGTATCTCTTATCCGTTTCACAGCGATATTAACGATTATTGGTATTCTCATTAATCGTCTGAATGTATCAATGTTCACTTTCAGATGGGACGAACCAATCTGCAATGTACCACAATGGACTGAAATTATTCTGTGTATTGCAATTATTACTACTGGAATAGTTGTATTCAAATGGATTGTGAAGAGAATGCCAGTTCTTCGTAAACATCCTGATTACGAAAGTTTACATTAATAATATAAATTAAATTATAAGGAGATTATAAAAA
>JACQWN010000509.1 GCA_016209245.1 Bacteroidia bacterium | reverse complement strand
CTGGCTCGGCAGGTATTATGATTCCGGCATGGAGGCCAGTACAGACATGCCTCGGCATGTCTCTGTAGATATCCGGCAGCATTTCAGCGACATGCAGGCCTATCTCAAAACCAGCCGCATCAACCTGAACCGCCTCAACCGTATTAAAAAAACCATTGTCGCAACCATCTCCGTCCTGCTTGTGGCAACTGCCATTGCACTTGTCTGGGCTATGAACCTGAAGCGGGAAATAGAGCGCACCGCCCATTCCAACAGTATAGCCACCAAAGCATACATGACCCTCGAAAAAGACCCCACCCTCGCCTTCCGCCTCGCAGAGCAAGCATACAACATAGAACAAACACCACTCGCTAAACAGGTCATTATGAGCGCCTACGGGGAAATGCCATTTTATAAGAAGCTGGAGGGGCATACAGGTGGTGGTTGTACATGCGCTAAATATTCAACTAATGGGAAATATATAGGTACATTAACAGCAGATGAAATAGGTTTTATTTGGGATGCTCAAAATAATAACAAAATAGCAACACTAAAAGGACATAGAGGTGCACATGGTCCTAATCCTGATGCATTAAATTTTTCACCTGATAATAAATATATAGTTACTGCCTCCTCCGACAGCACCGCTCGCCTCTGGGATTTAGAAGGCAAATGCCTTGCCATACTGAAACATAACGGTCCTGTCAGCTCTGCCTGTTTTAGTCCAACTCCCCTTCCCTTCGGGGAGGGGTCGGGTGTGGGGCTTCTTACCGCCTCCTCCGACAGCACCGCCCGCCTCTATCTCTTCAATCCCCAGGCATTGAGCCAAGCCGAAACGCCCGTCACCGTCGCTAATGATGTACAGATGCACAGCCGTGCGTTTCTCCCCCAGGAACCCGCAATCCGCATCCTCTTCAAAACCACCGGAAAAGCACCGGTTACAAAGGCAATCTTTTCACCAGATGGAAAAACTATTGCTACAATTGCAGGGAAAACGGCTTATTTGTGGAATTTGGAAGGGAAAGTTATTAATGAATATGTTGGACATTTTGCATTAATTACTGATTTATGCATTTCAAAAGATATAAAATACATTATAACTTCAAGTGCAGATAAAACGGCAAGAATTTGGAACATTAATAAAGGATTAATAAAAGAATTAAAAGGGCATACAGAAAATGTTTATAGAACGGACATTTCAGTAGATTGCAAATATATAGTAACTTTTTCTGAAGATTTAACTTTACGGCTTTGGAATTTTAATGGTGAAGAGTTGCATGTTTTAAGAGGACATACAAGTGGGCCTTGGTCAGTAAAATTCTCCCCTGACGGAAAATTCATAGTCTCTGCCTGCGACGACGGCACCGCCCGCCTCTGGGATTTAAACGGCACAGAGTTGATGGTATTTAAAGGTCACACATCACAAGTATTATCTGCAAATTTCTCACCTGATGGCAAACAGGTCGTAACCGCTTCAGCCGACGGCACAGCACGTATCTGGAATATCGAACCTCTCGAAAATCCTGTGTTCAAAGGGCATACAGGATACTTAGAAGATGTAAACTTTTCTCCCGAAGGGAATTATATTGCTACTGCTGGATTTGATTATACTTCAAGATTGTGGGAGAAAGGAGGAAGACTTGTAGGCATTCTAAATGGACATGAACATTATGCTGTAAATTTTTCAGAATTTCTAAATAACAAAATGTTAGTAACTGGATCATATGATCAAAGTGCACGGATATGGTCATATAATGGTCAAGAAATAAAAAAGATTGTTACTCATGGTTTGTATCATAATATTGACTTAGCGTTAAATAGTTTAATCTTATGGTGGGCAGATGACAACAAAGCCACCCTCTTCGACACCGCCGGTGCAAAGCTCCAGGAATTTAAAGACGTAACCTCCGCAGGTTTCACTACAGAATCGGGGAAATACCTTTACACCATCGGTATGGACAGCGTTCTGAATATCTGGAAGGCAAAAAATCCGACTGTATCAGGGAAAAAAGACGACCAGAATGATACCTTATTATATAAGGCGACAAATAAAATTGACCTGAACAAGCAAATCGTCACACTCGGTTTTTCCGAAGATGACAGGTGGATGGTCACCGCAACCGAAGACAGCGCTATGCAAATCTGGAATTTTAATGATATTGTCAGCAACAAGCAGCAGGCAAAACCCGTGTATCTGTTCACCAACGATTCTCAATTCACTTTATTGCGTTTTGCACCAGATAACAGTCGGTTTCTTACAGCAGATCAAAACAACATACTCCAAATCTGGAACTTAGAAAGCGGAGTCCCTCCAAATGATTACCAACCGGTAAGCTGCACAGGTCATAGCGACGCTATCAACGACGCCAATTTCTCGCCGGACAGTAAGTACATTGTAAGTGGTTCCAACGATTTTTCTGCCCGGATATGGGATTTAGAAGGAAAGGAAATAATGCTAATGCCAAGCCATAAAGCTGCTATCAATAAAGTGAAATTTTCTTCAGATGGTAAATATATATTATCCTGCTCAAATGACCACACCGCCCGCTTAACCCCCGTTTCGGTTGAAATGGTATTAGATAAAATAAACAAAGAAAAAGTTCGGGGTGAGGTTTATGAGTTGAGTGAAGAAGAAAAGGAAATTTATGGGATTGAAGAATGATTATTGTGTCGAAATGTTAAATTGCTAAATTGTTGAATTGTTGAATTGTTGAATTGCTAGATTGTTATATTGTTAAATGGTTATATTGTTAAATGGATAAATGGTTTTAGAGGTAATCGGTGATCGGTTTGCCAGAAACGTGAACACCTGAACACACGAACACTTGAACACTTGAAACATCACTACCGTTCTAAAAAATAAAAAAATGTTTTTTCAATTAAAATATTCTTATATTTCAAACCTTAATAATGAACAAAATATAACCTGATAAACTATGGAAAACCAATCAGAATTCAAGTATGACGTTTATATCAGTTTTCGTCGTAATGACCAAAACAATGAATGGATAAAGGAATTTGTTTCACGGCTGAACTCTGAACTGAAATCATTATCCAGATATGAGATTAATATTTTATATGACGCTCGTGATAATGATAGCATTTCAGGCGCCTTGGTATTTATTCCTGTTCTTTCAACCGGTTATTGTAATAAAGAGGAAGAAACCTGGCAGGAATTTATAAGGTTCAAGCAGTTATGTAGTCAGGACAATATCGGCTTAAACCTCAAATTATCGGATTATATTACAGTAAGCCGTATATTACCTGTAAAAATTAACCCGCTTCCCATAGAAGATGTCAGGTTATTAGAGGCAGAACTGGAAGGACAACTTAGATCGGTAGAGTTCATATTTGATATAATTGAAGGGGTAATCCGTCCATTACAAGCTAAGGATGACGGCTTTGGCTATGGTGATATTTTATACCAGTCACAGATTACTAAAACTGCAAATTATATTATTCAGATCATACAAGCATATAGAATGATCAAAGGTATAGAGATTGCTACCGCTCCTTTGATGGTTGGAACCGACCCATCTGTTCCTCCTAATGTAGTTTATCTTGCATGGACAGCTAACGATTGTCGTAGAATCAGGGATGAGCTTGCACATGTATTGCAGAAAGCAGGTATGCTCGTATTGCCAGCCATTGATTGCCCGGTTGATGATGCTTCGCTCAAAGAAAAAATACATGAAGCAATGCAAAAAGCAAGATGTACGATTCATATCATGGGAAATGAAGCGGGGAAAAAATTAGACACTGAAGATGTGTACTTGTCTTTGTATCAAATCAATGAAGCTAAGAAACTGCTTGAATCAAATAAGGATTTCAGGTTGTTTATATGGAATGCCTCATCAAGTCTTCATACAGCACAGAGTCCTGAACAAAAGCAAATAATAGTAAATATCAGAAATAACCTGGTTCAAAATATGGTCTTTACCAATGTGCCATCACCAGTGCAATTAGTAGATGATATACGTGCCTTACTTTCGGTTAAAAAGAAAATTGATGAAATTGGTGAAGCTTATAATGTTGTATTTATGTTCAATTTTCTTGACGAAGATGATGCAGGAGAGATAATTGAAATGTTGTCGGATGTATTAAAAGTTGATCCCCTGGTCATTGGTGAAGACCCGACTGTTGATTATGGTCCGGTTTCAGTGAAATATATAAAAAACAGCAAGCTGGCTGTAATTTTCTTCAGGGAAGCCAGTGCCTGGGCTATTCCTTATGTTCAGCAGATATGGAAAATGATGGGGGGCGCTTCCTCAGCAACACCAATATTTTTGATTGGCGACAATTCAAACGATGAGAATATCGGAAAAATATTCAAAGCCCCGAAAGTATATTCCAAAATAGTATCAAGAAACCTGATTCCTATCGAAATCAAAGCTCTATATGATACAATTGTTGAAGAACAGTAAATTAATCGTTATACTTTTTATTTTTTAATTGAGTTTGGATAACTAATGCCCCATTTGTAATATAATAATTATAACTATGACAGAATTGACACCTGAAGTTACTTCCTCTCGTATTTGTCCCTATCCGGGATTAAGGCCTTTCAGCGAGAGTGAATCAATCTTCTTCAAGGGAAGAGAAGCTCATATAGAAAAAATCATTGAACAGTTAGGTCAACATAAGTTTATAATGCTAACCGGCGCTTCGGGTGACGGCAAATCCTCGCTGGTATATGCGGGGCTTATACCTAAAGCTCGTGCAGGATTTATTAAAGGAAGGTTTGGTCAATGGGCTATTGCAGATTTTAGGCCGGAGCATCAGCCATTGGTAAGCCTTGCCATTACCCTTGCAAGGCTTCTAAAAGCTAACCCTGAATCAGTACTTAGCTCTCTTACTCCCGGATATTCCGCACTGGTAGACATGTATCTCGGGTCGCAACTGTATTTTGATGAAAAGCGGAAAGACAAGGAAGGCTTTGATGAAAAAATGCTTAAAAAAGCACGTTCACGTGCATCAAACCTGCTGATCATCGTTGACCAGTTTGAGGAATTATTTACAATCACCGAGAACTATTCGCATGGGCAATTATCTCAACAGGCAAAATTATTGGTTAATATAATTATTGAAACAAACCGTTTAGCTATTACCCGAGAGCTTCCAATATATATAGTCTGCACCATGCGTTCTGATTATATTGGCAATTGCGCAGCTTTCGGGGGTTTACCGGAACTAATTGGGGAAAGCCATTACTTCATTCCCCGGCTGAACCGCAATGAAATATACCAGGCTATTAACGAACCTGCTATTCTGATCGGGAACAGTATAACTGTCCGGCTTACCGAACGTCTGCTGTATGATATTAAAGAGGGTATGGATGTATTGCCGGCTCTGCAACATGCCTTATTCAGGATATGGAAAGCTGCCAATGATAATGAAATGGATCTTATCCATTATGCAAAAATTGGAGGAATGCAGGCGGATGAGTTGCCAAAGGAAGACCATAAAAAGTTTGAGGAATGGTATATTCCTTTACCGCTTTATAAAAAAGAATTACTGGCAATATCTTCTATTGAGAACGTACTTGATTCGCATGCCAATGAATTATATGAAACGGCTTATGAACAATACAATGCAAAACATCCTGAAAAACCAGTAAGCAAAGCACAGTCACAGGAAATAATAAAGAAAACCTTTACATATCTAACCAGATCAGATGCGGGCAGGGCAGTAAGACACAGGATGTCGTTGGGTGAAATATCAGAAATACTAGGGAAACCTGAATTTGATATAAATACAACAGGTGAAATAATAAAGATATATGCTTTACCGGGAAATACACTGCTCCAACCTGTGAATATAACAGCAGAAGAAAAAGCAAATCTTGCAGAATATAAATTACAACCCGACACAATACTTGACATTTCGCATGAAGCATTGATAAGAAACTGGCAGCGATTACATGAATGGGCGAAAGAAGAAAATGACAGCGTAGAGATTTTGCACGATTTTATTACTCAGGTAAAGAGATGGAAAGAAAATGGAGAATCAGGCGAGTATTTACTTTCTCCGGGCCAGTATAATTATTTCAATGAATGGTACAGCAGGCAAAAACCAAATAATGCATGGATAAGAAGATACACCTGCCATTACAGTTTTGAAAATGAAGAAGAAAAACAAAAAACCGGGGTTATAGCGCAGGAATTGAAAAATGACATGGACCGGTTTCTGTCAAAATGTGCACGGAACATTAACAGAAAAAAGACAGCCACCCGATTGGTAATTGCCGTACTAAGCATTTTAGTTGTTTTTTCAGTTTTTGCGTTTTTCAAAGTCAGACAGCAGAAAAATATTGCGGTAACAGCACAAAAAATTGCAAAATCAAATGAAATAGCAATGCGTGCAATAACAGAACTCGATGTTGACCCCACCCTTAGCTTCAGACTTGCTGAAGAAGCATATCAAATATTTCCGGCAGACCTGGCAAAACAGGCATTGCTAAGCGCTTATACAAATCCGCCGTTTTATAACTTATTGAAAGGACATATTTCGTATGTTAATTTTGCCAATTTTTCGCCTGACAGCAGAAATATTATTACGGCAAGTGATGATAAAACTTTACGTTTATGGGATATACATGGCAACTGTCTGAAAATTATGAAAGGTCATACAGATGCTGTAAAAATCGCAAGGTATAGCCCTGATGGTAATAAAATACTATCATCATCTTATGATAATACGGCAAAACTATGGAATACAGACGGTAATTGTATAACGACATTCATAGGTCATTCTGAAAATCTCAATAATGCTCAATTCTCAAATGATGGGAAATATGTTCTTACTTGCTCGGATGACAGCACTGCAAGATTATGGAATATTAAAGGAGAAATACTGAAGATATTCAGGCATGGTGATATAGTCAACAATGCGATATTTTCGCCGGATAATAAAATGATATTGGCAGTTTCAATGAATAATTCAATAAGACTATGGGAGTGGAATGGAAATGAGATTAGAAATATTCAGTCTAAAGCAGGTACGAAACAATTCGCTGTTTTTTCTCCTGATGGAAAATACATCGCGACAAATGGTGAAAATAACTCATTGGAAATTTGGAATACCCATGGAGAAAAAATCATTCAGCTTTATGGGCATAACGCACCTGTAATTTCAGCTATTTTCCTGAATAATTTCAATTTAGTAGTAAGTGGCTCCGAAGATGAAACTGCACGAATATGGAATATAACAGATAATAGTTTCATTGAATTAAAAGGTCTTAACACCCCTGTCAATTGTCTGGATTTTTCTGTAAATAATAATTTTATTATTACTGCTTCGAAATTTTCCGGAAAGGTTATAATTTGGGATATTAATGGCTCAAAGATTTTTGAAATGAGGGCAAATGATTTTTTTAATTCCGTTTCATTTTCACCAAATGGTAAATATGCTTTGCTTTCTCATAATAATCATATAGCAACAATTTGGAATATTAATACTAAAAATTCATTATTATCATACCATAGTAAAATAATATGGGATTGTGATTTCTCTTTAAATAATAAATATTTTGTTACGGCATCATGGGATAAAAATTTATGCCTGTGGAGCAGAGACGGAAGACTGCTTAAAGTATTCAAAGGACATAATGATAAAATAAGAACTGTACAATTTTCTCCTGATAGTAAATATATATTAAGCGCTTCAGATGATGATACGACCCGGGTATGGGATTTGAATGGGGAATGCCTGTCCGTATTAAAAGGGCATAGAGCGATATATAGTTTTGATGGTAAATTTATTGGAACGGGGAGTAAATATGGGATAGTATCTGTTTGGGATAATAATATGAACCTTTTAATACGGTACAGTTGTCATACCGCATCTGTTAAAACTATTGCTTTTTCGCCGGATAATATATTATTGGCTAGCGGCTCTGACGATAATACATGTTGTCTGATAAATATTGATAACGGTAATATTATTAAATTAAAAGGACATCAGTCAGGTATTTACCGTGTGATTTTTTCTCATTCGGGGAAATATATCGCAACAGGCGCTCATGATGGAACTATTATAATATTTGATAATAAAGGAAATTGTATAAAAAAATTTGTCGGACATAATGAGTTGGTTACATGGATTGAATTCTCACCCGATGATAAAAATATTATAACTGCAAGTTCTGACAGGACAGTTAAATTATGGGATTTGGAAGGAAATTGTCTTTATATATTTAAAGGATATAATGCTATGGTGAACAAAGCAAGGTTTTCTCCGGATGGCAAATATATATTAACAGCTTCCGATGATGCAACGGCAAAAATATGGAATATTAATGGTGAATTAATTATAACTTATAGAGATAAATTCATTTTTCAGGACGCAAAATACTCCCCTGATAACAAATGTGTTATTACTGTATCTGAAGTAGGAACCGCAAGAATATGGCCACTTACTACTAATATAGAAGATATTTTATATAAAGTAAACATGGAAAAAGAACGGGGCGATGTCTGGGAATTATCTGAAGAAGATAAAATTAATTATGGAATCACAGAACCGAATGACAATTGAATGACAACTATATGACAACTGTATGACAACTGTATGACAACTGTATGACAACTGTATGACTACTGTATGACTACTGTATGACTACTGTATGACTACTGTATGACTACTGTATGACTACTGTATGACAACTGTATGACTACTGTATGACTACTGTATGACTACTGTATGACTA
>JACQWN010000508.1 GCA_016209245.1 Bacteroidia bacterium | reverse complement strand
TTGGCAGTTCCTGTACAAAGACCAAAACATAGAATATTTGTTTTCGATGCATTAAGAACAATAGCGCCTGGTTGGGTAATAGTAACTGTACCAATACCCGTGCAAAGATTTGCATCAGTTACAGTAACATTATAGGAACCGGCACACAAGCTAGTTGCTGTCTGTGTTGTCTGGACAGGGGCCGGATCATTCCAGATGTAAGTGTAAGGTACAGTACCGCTAGCCGGTGTTGCAGTAGCAGTACCATTGCAAAGTCCATTACATGTTACATTGGTTTGAGTCATGGTAACAGTAGGTTGAGGAAATACAGTTACATTTATTGTTGTTGTGTTGTTACAAGCCCCATTAATAGCAGTCAGGGTTACTGCATGAAGTCCTGAAGTAGCAAATGTAACGCCGGATGGATTTGTTGCTGTAGAAGTTGCAGGTGTTCCACCGGTAAAAGTCCATGAATAGCTTGTTGCACCGGTGCTTGTATTGGTAAAATTAAAAGAATTTCCGGTTAAGCACTGGTTGCCATTGTATGTAAATCCCGCTACAACAGGAGTTGAAGCTGCAACAGTTGTGGAGCCGATAGCAGTGCAATTATTATTATCGGTTACTGTTACAGTATAAGTTCCAGATGCAAGAGAAGAGATAGTATTTGAAGTTGATGCAGTATTCATAGTAGCAGAGCCATTAGACCACTGGTAATCAAAAGGAGAAACACCGCCAGAGGAAATAGACACTGTAGCGCTTCCATTATTTAACCCGCAGGTTGTAGCAATATTTGACATAGTTAAAACAATAGCAGCAGGTTGAGTAATTGTTACACTTGCTGTTTTTGTGCATCCTAGTGCATCTGTTACTGTCACCGTCCATGTGCCTGCTGTCAATGTTGTTGCTGTTTGTGTAGTTTGAGCATTACTCCACAGATAAGTATAAGCAGGTGTTCCTCCGGCAGGTGTAGCTGTGGCTGTACCATTATTACCGCCATTACATGTAACATTGGTTTTAGACATGCTAATAGTTAATGCAGGAGGTTGAGTTACAGTTACTGAAGCAGTAGTAGAACATCCACCTGTAATGTTAGTTACAGTAACAGTATAAGTTCCTGCGACAAGGTTTGTTATTGTATTAGAAGTACTGGATGTATTATTAGTAGATGACCCATTTGACCATGCGTAATTAAAATTAGGTGCAGCTCCTGAAGTTATAGTTACTGTAGCAGTACCATTATTACCCCCAAAACAGGAAACATTTGTTGAGGCGATTGATAATACAGGACAAACTATAGTGCAATTCATTGCGGCACCCCCTCCAAGGGTCCAGTCAAGTGTAAAACCATTTCCAGCGGCTGTCCAGTTATTTACCAATAAATAATAGTTTTGACCTGCTGAAACATTTAAGTCTTCTACCCAGCCATTTCCATTAACATCTTCAGAATTATCTCCTGCACCGTTAACCATTCCTGTATTACCTGTATTGGCAGCATAAGAACATCTGACAGGGGTACCTAAAGAGCCGCAACTGTTCGCCTGATAAACTGCAAAGTCATAATCATCATTATTATCAACGGGATCTATTGTAAGACTCATAGTTCCACCTGTTTGAACATTAAAATAGTACCATGTTGCATAGTTTTCACTTATCTGACAACCACTACAACCATCACCACTAAGTCCCGGGCCAATACTGGATCCTGAATAACTTACATCCTGGCAAATAGGTATTGCATTAACACAATCGTACGCACCGGTAGAGGTTGTCTGGCTTCCTGCACAAGCAACACACTGTAATGTAATATTCCATCCGGACTCATTAATCGTACCATCTGACTTAAATCTAAATGTTAAACATCCGCTGGCGTCTGTTGAAACAAGAGGGTTAGAATATGAGCCATTTATTGTTGTTATATCTGCGGGATCACCGCAACCTTGCCAAAGAACTGTACTGTTTTGTGTAGGACCATTACCCACCGATATCCAATCATAACAGCCAGCCGGATGGGTTAAATTTTCAAGACTAAAATCATTGAATGTCGCCTGTACACATTGACCGGGGGCATCAGGACAAAATGTCTGGTATATCATGTTAACGCTATTAGAATAATTACCACTACCTCCGTCATCACAATAAGAGCTTGATGAACCGCAGCTAATATTTTCCATACAGCCACCATTATAAGTGCCTTGAACACCTGTAGTGGGATGGTTGTAATCGCAAGGAGGTTTATTCCCGGCTTTTGCTCCTTTTTCTTTTTTAAAATTTAATTCTTCAAAAGCTTTATCAAACTTGTAAACAGAACTTTTTCCTTCAATAGCAACTTTTTCAAATTGCGTATATTCAGGGATTATGGTTGCTTGTTTGTTTGATAGTGCTTTTTTAATTGAATCAGGATTGATAAAGTAAGTTTGATCTGCTACCAGTTTTGTAACCTGCAGCTCGTCTTGATTAATCTGAGCAGATACAAAATTTGCTGATACGAGCAGAAGTGATGTGAGTGTTAATAGTTTAACTGGTTTCATACATTTATTCTCCTCTAAAAAGTTGCATTAATTACTTGAATTTAGGATTTTATATTCATTGATATAATATAAAGACGTAATTATTAATAAAAAGTTGCTTTATAATGTGGTTTAAGTCGTTACTTCTCTCTCTCTCTACGGCAATGCGGGTTTCAAAGGTTTTGGTATTTTCGTGATGGTATGTTACAGGTGTAATCATATAGTGAATCTTTTTACAATAATGAAATATCTACTATGTTTTGCTTGTAGAGCAAAAATTATTGTAATAAAAGTGAAACACAAATGACTTAAAACCTCGTAGAGGTTTCATTATTAATTTATTAAACAGCA
>JACQWN010000507.1 GCA_016209245.1 Bacteroidia bacterium | reverse complement strand
TACTGTTAAATCAATGGACCCGTTATTTCCTCCGTTACAGCTTACATTTGTTTTAATATTAGAGGTTGTAATAGCAGAAGGTTGAGTAATGGTTACTGTGGCTGTTGCAGTTACTAAAACAAAATCTGAAACTGTTACTGTATAAGTACCTGCGTTCAGGTTTGTTGCTGTGGCAGTAGTCTGACCATTTGACCATAAATAAGAATATGGAGGTGTTCCCCCTGAAGCTGTAACTGTTGCAGAACCGTTATTTCCGCCATTACACGTTACATTTGTAAAAGAAGATATGCTTGCAATTACAGCACCGGGAAATAAAATTGTAACACTGTCAGTGGTAAAGCAACCGTTAGCATCTGTAACAGTAACAGTATACGTATCAGAGCAAAGCCCGGTAATTATCTGGGTATCTATCGGGATATGATAATTGAAAAAGATTGACCAGCTTACAACTGTTCCGGGTCCTATACCTGTAATATCATCTTCTGTTACTCTGAAAATCCATGTACCATTAGCATCCTGATTGTTGTGAAATGTATTCAAATCTCCCTCTGGCCTGTATGTACTATCTGCAATTAATACAGCTCCGGCAACAGAGTTAGGATCTGATTGTTTAAAACATACATTATTATACCCGTTAGCTATAGGAAAGCCATTATCTGTAGATAATTCCACCTGTGTTCCATCAGGAGAAAGTAAATATAAATCCAAATCGCTGTTTCTGTCATGAGTAATAGTTAAACATATTTTGTCAAAACTGTAAGTTATACCATCTAATATTCCCATTCCTAAAACACCAGTAGTAAAATCAGTTGTTGTTACTTCAGGAAATGTACCGGTGCTTCCATTAAATGTCTGAGAACTATCAATATAAATATCCCATAAATAAATAAACGGGGATGTGCCTGTGGCATTGGCTGTAGCTGAGCCATCGCAAGCTCCTGCAGAAGATTCATCTGCAGAGGAGATTGTAACAACAGGTGGATTAGTAACAGTAAGATACCCATTTACTGTTTTTGTATCAAAGCCATAAATATTGGAAGCGGTTAATGATACATTAAAAATACCTACTGAAGAATATGTAATAACAGGGTTTTGTAAAGTGCTTGTTGAAGGAGTTCCTCCCTGGAAAGTCCAGCTCCATGAAGTTGGTACATTTATGCTTAAATCAGTAAATTGAACAGGGTAATTTACACATGCAGTTGTATCATCAGCAGAAAAATCTGCAACAGGCGGATTTGCAGTTGCACCGGTAATATTTATATCATCAACATATAAATTATTTCCCCATCCGTTTATTGCCTGAAATTTTATAACAATTTTATTCCCTATATAAGAAGTTAAATCAACAGTATCATTTCTCCAGTCAGAAGCAAGGGCTGGTGTAAATGCAGATGTTAAATCCGCACCTGTTGCAAGAACTGTGCCTGATTTGTCATATACCGGTATTGTTTCAAAAGTATTACCGCAGTCAGTTGAAATAAATATTTTTAATCTATCATAGTAAATAGCGTCATAACGTCTGTAAGCAACGTTAAATGTCATTTTGGCGCTTACAACATTTGTTAAATCAATTGCTGGTGATATTAAATCATCTGATTCGCCCACTGCATTATAATTATAAAAATCTATATAAGAAGCCGCAGTGCTTGAACCATTTCCTGAAGCAGAAGTATTTCGCTCCCATGTTGTAGATGCATCAGGATTATTAATTGTCCATGAAGAAGGCGGAAAAAGAGGATTTTCAAATCCTTGGCTGAATGGCAAAGGTTCTCCTGTAACCAGTGTAACTGAATAAGCTTTGGATAAAGTATCATTTATAGTATTTTCATCAGTTCCGCCATTTGGGGATGTAACAGAAGCATAAAATATATGGCTTCCTGTTGTTAATGCTATCGGGTTAAAAGTAACCTGTTCAGTGCTGTTTGTAGTAAGGTTTCCAGTCCAGTTTTTGATAACATCCGGGTTACCGTCAATATGATATTTTACTGTTAAGCTTGTTAAATTATCAGTTCCCTCATTTTTAATTTCTATAGTTGGACTAATATCCTGGATAATGCAATATGATGCTTCAGGGATAACAATTGAATTTACTGATGCATCTAAAGCGGCAAGAGGAGCGGCAGGGTTATAACCATTTAAAGTGGTAGGCGCTGTTCCCAATGGGTCTAACCAGTTGCTTAAACGCGTAGAACTGGTTCCGCCGCCTGTCCATGATGTTGACACTTTTCCAAAATAATCGTGCATATTAGCCGGAATTTCACCACATGCTGAAGGACCTCCGTATAACTGTCCGACAATTCTCTTATTCTGATCAAATATCGGCGACCCTGAAGAACCGGGTTCTGTGCAAGCGGCTGTTGTCCAGTCAGCTCTCCAGCAATCGGCTCCGCTATAAGCTTCTGATACAGCAGTACCCGCCGGTGATAATTTTTTTATGTCTCCTGAAGGATGATGAATACACATTAAAGAAGTAGCCGGAGTAACATCTCTTGACCATCCTGCATAATAAACATTGAAACTGGTCGGAGGCGTCTGATTCATCTGCACAATACAAAAATCAGAGCCAGCATCTCTTGCTTTTAATATACAGCCGCTGGTAGCAACCTCATCGTATGCAGGCGAAGAAACAGGATTTGTGCAGGTAGAGCTTTGCCAGTTCCACCAAAAAACCCATAGAGGAAAATCGTCAGAGGTTGAACAATGATTTGCTGTGAGAACATACGGCGTTCCATCCTGTGCAGTATTATTTATTAAGGCGCCTGTGCAAAAACCATCACCACCGACAACAAGCATACATACAGAGCGGATTTGATTTTCCCATCCTGTCCCTTCCGGACAAACAACATTAATCTGGCATGAACCGGCATCACCAAAAGCTTTTTCCGCAAAATTGAAAATATTTCTGTAACCATGAGTAACTCTGGATAAATTTAATTTTCCTTTAAATGCAACATTTGCAGGTTCATTATATTCAATAATAATTGCATCGCCTTCAATAAGCGTTGTGGCGAAATGTTCATCCGCCTGATTATTAAACTCAAAAAAAAAAAAAAAAATACGGGACTTGTCAGCAGTATAAATAAATAATTTTGCTCCTTTTGGTAATACATATTTGTCAACAGCGAGGTTTATTGTCAATGCTCCCGGTGAATAAATTCCTAAGCGCCAAATCCTGTCGCCTTTGGGCAATATATCCCACATCCCTGAATTATCAGGATTATAATTTACAGAAATGTTTTCCCCGAATCGCCAAGGGATTTCTTTATTTGAATCATTAATTGCATCTTCAGCTTTTAAAGTGACTACATCAACAGATGGCATGGTTACATAGTTAATGGTTTTATTAACTATTGCTGAAATCTGGGGATTGAAGCTCACAGGAGAGCCACCCTGACTGATTTGTGCAAATAAATTTATGCAGTAAATACTGCTAATCAGTATAGAAACTGATAATAATGTAACTTTTTTCATAAGTTTATAATTTAATAATTTAATAAATTGCAGGTTTCATAATTAGTACTTGTCCATAAAGTAATAAAAATGTAACAAATTTAGGATTTGGGATTAAGGATTTAGGAATTAAAAGGCTGACATTCAATCCTCAATCCTAATTCCTTAATCCTAAATATTCCAAAATATTGACATTACAGACAGACTCTAATTAGACTTATGATTTATGTAAAAGGTTGCATGAACAGAAAGGCTTTTTGCATCCATAATTCAAACTAATCTTATTCCAACTCCTTCGCCCTTTCCCATATTTCATCCATCTCGGCAAGTGTCATATCATGTAATAATTTTCCCTTGGTAATAGTTTCGGCTTCAAGGTAATTGAACCTTTTGATGAATTTCAGATTTGTACGTTCTAAAGCTATTTCAGGGTCTATTCCGTATAATCTTGCGGCATTCACAAGTGCGAAAAATAAATCGCCGAATTCCGATTCAATCCCGCTATCATTATCTGGTTTATTAATTTCCTTTTGTAATTCATCCAATTCTTCTTTAACCTTATCCCAGACCTGTTCCTTCTTTTCCCAGTCGAACCCAACACCCCTTGCCTTTTCCTGCATCCTTTGAGCTTTTATAAGCGCAGGTAATGATACGGGAATGCCACTTAATACCGTTTTATTCCCTTCTTTCAGCTTAATATGTTCCCAGTTTTTTTTCACTTCTTCATCATCGGCAACTTTAATATCTCCATAGACATGGGGGTGCCTGTTTATTAATTTTTTATTAATCCCGGCAAGTACATCTCCTATGTCGAAATGAGCTTTTTCAGAACCTATTTTTGCATAAAAAACAATATGAAGCAGCAAATCGCCAAGCTCATTTTTTAATGCATTAATATCATTCTTTACAACTGCATCGGCAAGTTCATATACTTCTTCAAGTGTAAGCTTACGGAGCGATTCATAAGTCTGCTTTTTGTCCCATGGACATTTTTCCCTAAGGGAATCCATAATATCGAGCAATCGCTTAAATTCTGTTGTTTTTTTATCCATAATTATTTATTGCTATTACTACTTTGGTAAATCAATTAGGGTTTGCTGAAAAAATATTATTTGATTATAATACAGCAAATTATGTAATGACCGTTTATTAAAAATGCAAAGGATTTTCATTAATAGTATTAGATTCTTTGCATTTT
>JACQWN010000506.1 GCA_016209245.1 Bacteroidia bacterium | reverse complement strand
AGCGAAATAACGCTTACAAAGGGCTTCTGGGCAAAGAAAGGCTCACACTTTACGGCAAAATATGACGATTGCGAAAATTATTATACAACCAATTCCGGCGAGGTAATGAACAAAAGTCTTAAAATGCCAATAGAAAACGATAAAGAAGACGAAAAACCGGTAAAAGACGGTACAATACCCTTAGTATATAATAAAGGAGAAAACGAAAATACATTGGTCATTACATTTACACAAAAGCCCGGTGTTTTCACAGATATTGAAGTTTGGAATGATAATAAAAAACAGGTTTACGCTGTCAGTCATTCTTTTGAAAGAAAATTCACACTTGATTTTAATAATTTACAACCTGGCGAATATACCATTATTGCCCGGCGTGATGGAAAAACATTTAAAACAAGCACCTTGTATTTACCAAATTTTGAGAAATATATACAATCACAATACACATATAACAATAAATAAAACTTATGAAACACTCATGTAAACCTGACAGTCCCGCACATGCGGGATCAGAGTTTACATAACAATGAAAACTTGTTTTTATAAAATTATTTTCGTATGAAAACACATATTTATTTTTTATTGTTTGCATTAATATCCATTGCGCCGGATATTAACGCCCAGGTATTTGATAAAGCCGTCAACGCCGGGGGTATTAACCTTGACGCAGGGGTTGGAATTACAACAGACAGCTATAATAATCTGTACATAACGGGTTATTTCCAGGATGATGCGGATTTCGGCGGTATTAAGTTAAAATCTGCCGGAGGCGACGATATTTTCATCGCAAAATACAGCAATGAATTAGTGCCTCCTTGGGTCAGAACCGCAGGGAGCGCTTCGGTAAAAACCGGCTTTATCCTTGAAAAAGGTAATTCGGTCGCAACCGATAAGAATAATAACGTTTATGTTACCGGTACTTTTACCGGAAAAACTTTTTTTGACAACATCCGGTTAATATCGCATGGAAAAGAGGATGTCTTTATTGCAAAATATAGCGCCGACGGTGAACTTATTTGGGTTAAGCAATTCGGTTGTACATACCATGATCTGTCGGAATCGGTTACCTGCGATAATGAAAATAATGTTATTTTCTGCGGTTCATATCAAAACAAACTTATCACCGACGATTATTCGTGTGAAACCGAAGGAATGGCAAGCTACATAGCAAAATTGGATAATACCGGCAAGATTATTTGGTTATCACAGATAACAGGCAAAGATTTTAGTACAGGAAAATCTATCGTCACCGATACGGAAAACAATATATATGTTACAGGTTATTTTTCCGGCAATATTTACACTGACAACGAAAAGCACTCCTCAAACGGATTAAATGATATTTTCATTGCGAAATATGATAAAAATGGGAAATTAATATGGTTTAAACAATGGGGCGGTATTGGAAATGATGAAGGCGCCGCATTGACTATTATAGAAAATACATTGTATTTCACAGGTATTTTTTCTGAAAAGTTCCAGATAAACAATAGTACAATTGACTTGGAAGGAACGATAGATATAATACTACTCAAACTTGATACCGATGGAAATATTTTAAGAATAAACACTACAGGAGGTCAAGGCGGTATTTGTCGTTCAACCGCTCTGACCTGTAACAACAACGAGGTGTTTCTTTGCGGGAACTATACCGAAAATTTTCTATTTGCCTCTGAAAAGCTGACGACATCGGGAGGAGAAGACTTTTTTATCGCCTGTTATGACAGCATTCTGCGTCAGAAATGGATACATACTGCAGGCGACAAATTCAATGACAGGGCTTTCGCAATAATCTGTAACAAATACGATGAAATTTATTGTACAGGTTTATTTAATAAGTCAATTTCCTTGGGTAATCAATGCCTGAATTCCATCGGGGGTGAGGATATTTTTATCGCCCGCCTGAATAGCATAATAAATTCTGAAAACCAAGGCATATCGGTCAATAACCAAGTTATGTCGGTTGATGTACATCCGAACCCGGCAATAAATAAATTTAGCATAACCATTTCCGAAACAAAAAAAATTGATTATTTTGAAATTACCGATATAAAAGGCAAAATGATTAACTATAAAATCAATCATGATATTAATAACAATGTCTATGAATTTGATTTGAAAGGCAACAGCCAGGGAACATATCTTGTGAAAGGATATTTGGAAAATAGAATTGTTGTAACGGAAAAAATCGTATTGCAATAATATAATGCTTCCCCAAATTATGACAGTAGGTTAAATGGAAAACAGTGGGTAATTTTAAACCAAATATTGGAACTAAAATCGGAATACCTTCAACACTATTGGGTTTTCACGATTTATTTTCGCATAGCTCAATAAGCGTTCCAAAACAATCTTTCGGATGAAGGAATGCAATATTTAAACCTTCTGCTCCTTTCCTTGGTTTTTTGTCAATAAGCCGGATACCTTTTTTTGACAATTCCTCCAGGCGGCTTTCAATATTATTTACTGAAAATGCAATATGATGAATACCCTCACCGTTTTTTTTGATAAATTTTCCAACAGGGCCTTGAGGGTCGGTTGTTTCAAGCAGCTCAATTTTAGTTTCACCGATGGGGAAAATTGCAGTTCTTACACTTTGTTCTTTCACTTCTTCAATGGAACTGCATTTAATATTAAAAATACTTTCAAAAAATTTAATCGCAGCTTCAAGGTCTTTTACTGCTATTCCGATATGTTCGATATGAGTTGGTTTCATAGAATATAAATGTCAAAATCTGATTCCAATAATCAGTACATCGTCAATCTGGTTTTTCTCTCCTTTCCATTCATCAAAAATTAGCTCCAATTTCTCTTCTTGCTCATTCATACTCATTTTCCTGATATTTTGTGCGAATTCTTTTAGCTGCGATTTCATAAATTTTCTGTTTT
>JACQWN010000505.1:1045-9487 GCA_016209245.1 Bacteroidia bacterium | reverse complement strand
TCGCTGCAGTTGTATCAGATGTACTCCATAAATAATCAATACCATTATGGGCGAGCAGGGTAATACTGTCGCCATAACAGAGCGGTTGAACCGAATCAATATCAGTAGCGACAAAATTGACTGTTACAACAGCCGAATCGCTGTTATGACAAGTATTTATATCAGTTACAGTTACTATATATTCCGTTGTATTATACGGGCTAATATTTATTTCCTGCGTTGTCGCTCCATCGCTCCACTGATATGATATGCCACCGCTTGCTGTTAATGTCGCAGTATCGCCTCTGCAGATTGTTACATCCGCTCCTGCATCAGCTACCGGTAAGGTATTTACCGTCACCTTTGTACTGTCGGACGATGTACAACTGTTAATATCTGTAACCGTAACATAATATTCCAAGCTTATTAACGGGCTAACAATAATTGTTTCGGTCATTTCCTCTGTGTTCCATTCATAAACGCTCCCACCTGTAGCTGTCAATACCGCTGAATCGCCAAAGCATACTACAACATCAAGACCGGCATCTGCATCCGGTAATTGATTTACAATTACAATTACGCTGTCGTAAGCTATACAGGTGTTGGCGCCGGTTACCGTTACATAATAGGCGGTTGTTAATGATGGAGAAACAGTAATTGCTGCCGTTGTATCAGATGTACTCCATAAATAATCAACCCCATTATGAGCAGTCAGAGTAATACTGTCGCTATAACATATCGGCTGAACCGAATCAATATCAGTGTCCACAAAATTGACTGTTACAACAACCGAATCGCTGTTGTGACAATTATTTACATCAGTTACCGTTACTATATATTCCGTTGTATTATACGGGCTAATATTTATTTCCTGCGTTGTCGCTCCATCGCTCCACTGATATGAAATGCCCCCGCTTGCTGTTAATGTCGCAGTATCGCCTCTGCAAATTGTTGCATCTGCTCCTGCATCTGCAACAGGCAAATGATTTACTGTCACTTGAATACTGTCAAACGATGTACAACTATTAATATCTGTAACCGTAACATAATATTCCAAGCTTATTAAAGGGCTAACAGTTATTGTTTCCGTCATTTCCCCTGTGTTCCACTGATAAACGAGTCCGCCTGTGGCTGTCAATACTGCAGAATCGCCATAGCATAGAGCAGCATCCAAACCTGCATCAGCGTATGGTAATGGATTTACAATAACACTTACACTGTCAGATGCAATGCATGTATTAGCGCCTGTTACTGTAACATAATAGGTCGTTGTAACTAATGGAGCGATAGTAACAGATTCAGTAGTATCTGATGTATTCCACAAATATTCAATACCATTATGAGCAGTCAGAGTAATGCTGTCGCCAAAGCAAATCGGTTGTATTGAATCCATCTCTGTATTAACAAAATTTACAATAACAATGGCTGTATCTGAATCAGTACATCCATTAATATCTGTAACAGTAACAATAAAATCAGTTGTATTATATGGACTGGCATTAATAGAAAAAGAAGTATCGCCGTTACTCCACAAATAAGAAATTCCGCCGGAAGCAGAAAGACTCGCCGTATCACTACGGCAAATTGTTGTATCTGAGCCTGCATTTGCAGAAGGAAGCGGGAATAATGAAACTATTAAGCTATCGGTTGAGCCGCACATCGCATTTGAAACCGTAACATAATAAGTCGTAATTGCATCGGGTGATACTATTATAGACTGTAAGTTCTCACCTGTACTCCAAAGATAATTCAAGCCGCCGGAAGCTGTTAATGTGAGAGAACTACCGGTGCAAACAGCCGTATCGTTTCCGGCTTCAGCGACTGCATAAGTGAAAATGGAAAGATTGCTACCATTATCAGCACCATCAATCATAGGCGCTGATGAAGATACCCTGATTCTGTATCCGGTACCCATGGTGAGGCCGGAGGGTATGAGCGCCGGAATAATGCCTGAAACAGTATCATTTAATATTCCAATAGTGTCGGGAACAGTAAAATTTCCATATTCATCCGACAATTGGGCGACAAATACATTAGTGCTGTCGAAATAGCCAATTGCGGTGAAAAAAATATTAACGGAATCGCCGACACAAAATGTATCTGTGGGTAAAGATTCAGTAACAATGACATTTGTATTCAAAACTTCAATATGGCCGGAAATAAGAACGGGAATGATTGGCGTAAAAGCGGAATCAATTATTTCAACAGGGGTCGGAGCGTTGATAAAATTGACATTTGTGTGCTCGCCTAATGTTCCTTTTATGCGGTAGCGTATAGCAAACAAAACAGACGAATCGGGCTTATCAATACCTGCCAATGTAGCATCGTTCCATGAAAAAGTAATTATCCCGCTGCTTGCCTGTGAAGTGCCGAAATTGGAAATGATTAAACCCGGCAAACCGAATTGTTCTACATTCAAATAAATTGCGACAGTCGGGTCAAACTCAATAGTTCCCTGTAAAGAAATAATATTATTGAAATTTTTTGCACGGGCTTTGACAAATAGTTGGGAATTATAAGGTCCGGCAACAGAATCGAGCATTAATGTAAGTTGTTGGCTAACCGGAGTGGAAGTAATATTAACTAACCCGGCAACAGTATTAAAAATAAGCGGAGTCAGTGAAGTATCAATAAATTCAAGAGGGGTCACCGAGCTTGAAAAATTTAAAGTGGAAGATTGTCCTTCACTTCCAATAACATTAAATTTTATAGCAAAAATGGTTGAATTATCAGGTTTGGTCTGCCCTGCCAATGTATTGTCGAACCATGAAAAAGTAAGCTTGCCGCTCGCAATCTGTGATGTGCCGAAATTGCTTATTGCCAAATCAGGCAATCCGAATTGTTCAACAGTAATATAATTTACAACTGCCGGGTCAAACTCAATAGTTCCCTGCATAGAAACAATAGAGTTAAAATCAAATACTCTGACGGGAATCAGAACCTGCACACCTGCGGTAGTTTCTACACTGTCAATTTTTATAGTTACTTCCGAAGCCGGCGGTGTTCCTGTGATAGTGACAGCTCCATTTACTAAATTGTATGGCAGGATGTTAAATGTATTGTCCACAAACTCGAGTTGGGTAATTGAGCTGGTAAAGCTTACAAGTGTCTGTTGCCCTGTATTTCCAACAAGGGTGAATTTAATTGCAAATATTACGGAAGAATCTGAAAGTGTAACTCCCGCAAGCGTTTCATCAAACCATAAGAAAGTAATTTTCCCGTTTGCTGCTTGTGTTATACCGAAATTAGAGCTGTTCATGCCTGGTAAGCCGAATTGTTCAACAGAATAATAACTTGCAACAGAGTCATTAAATTCAATTGTTCCCTGAATTGAAACAATATTATTGAAATTAGCAACCTTTACGGGCAATGTCAATTGTGTTCCATTCTGGCCGCTTTTAACAAAAAATTTTTCATATTTTCAATTTGTTAATAATACACTCTTTGTTATAGCTCTGTTTTAAGATGTCTCACTTTAATAGATTTCCAACAGGGCTGTATCTGTAATCTTCGTACCTGCCAAGTATTTCTTCTAGGTGTATCACCTCATTTGCTTTATCAAAAATGATAGTGTCGCCATCAGCAATAAATATTTTACCAGTTGTTTTCTTTAAGAATGGGAATAATTTTTTTGGAACAATAATTATTCTTCCATCTGTTAAAACAACACTAAAACAGGTTCGTTCTATCCTAACTTTTTTTATTTCGGGCTTAATGCCAACAATACCATTTGCCATATTATTTAAGTTTTAATTGTATAGTTTTGATTTTGTTTGATGTTCTAAACTTTTCAATAGTATCTTTGATAAGATTTTTATTTTTTTCCAATAGTTTTACGGCTATATTAATTTCTTCGTCCGTTAATGCTCCCTGTGAAAAAACTTCGTTAGTATCTAACCAAATCTTTGCAGAACCTTGTCTGTTATGGTTTTTGCTAAATACGTGCAAATGTATCCTTTCGGATAAGTCAAAACTTACTATGTAAAATATTAATGTTTTATATACTGCTATTTTGGGCATATATTATTTCCTTTTTAACTTAATCACTATTCTATTTGCAATCAAACTTCATGCCTGCTGCAGCTGCCAATTTTATCATTTTATTAATTGCTATTTGTCTTTCTTTTATCTTATAATGTATTTTTTCAACTTTATTATTCCTTACAGATTGCAGATAAGTTATCGCAATCGCAAATACCACTCTGTTAATTTCCCCTGTTTGCGATCGATTTAGTCGAGTGCCTTAAAAACGCACTCGTCTGAAGATAAGCGCGAACCGGGGGATACAATTATTCAAAAATTACCAGCTTTTTAACACCAATATATTTTCCTGCCTGCATCTTTAAATAATATGTCCCGCAATTAAGCTCATCGGCTTTAATATCATTACCGTTCCATATTATTGTATGTAAGCCGGCGCTGAAATTGTCATTGAATTGCCGGACAATTTCCCCTAAAGTATTATAAATTGTCAGGGTAACATTTTCTGCTACAGGAATGGTTGCCATTCACAGTAAAATGCAGTTCAAAAATTACAGAGCCGTCTTCAATACTGACGCCTGAAAGATTTTCATCGCTCCATAATGTTGTCAGTATTCCTTCATTGGCTCGGTCGGTATTATAATAACCGTTTAATTCAACGTTTTCAACATTTATAAACTGCATAACGGAAGGGTTCCATATTACTGTAAACTGGTATCCGCTTATATTATTAAAGCCCTCAACTTTCACAGGAATAAATATATCCTGACCTGAAACAGCAGTAGTATTTCCGATAGTTAAAGTCAGATTTTGATCAGAACCGGACTTAGCTATATTGTTATCCCAGCTTCCGTTTACATCGCCGAGCTTTATACCGACAAAATTTTGATCGGCAAGATTAGAGGCACTACTGTATGAACGTGTACTTTCATAAGGGAATGGATTGAACGGGTCTGGGAAAACATAACTGCTGTTAACAAAAGACCATAGCTGATTATTGGGAAATGTAGTTGTATTCTGTAATATTACCGACCGTATCAGCACAATATCAAGAGTAGTAACGGAATTTGATTTGTTGACATCGGCGGCAATAATCTGATAAGGTGAATTGAACGGTGCTACATTTAAAATATGACGCTGGGTTAAAATAATGTCTAATGTTGAAATACCGTTGTTTGTAACTATATCATTGTTTTTGGATGGAGTAATAATGTATTGGCTTCCCATATCCATAGAAAACGTATAAGCGCCGTCGGATGATGTTACATAAGAAGCGGGAGATCCTGTTCCTGTCCGCTCCAAAGTGACACCGCCAACCGCTGAACCATATTCCGTAATAACGGCACCGGAAACATAAACGGTAGCAGGCGTTGAAGTAACTGTCACAGTTGTTGAAGCTGCTGAGCTTGTACATCCGTTAACATCGGCTGTTACTGAATATGTACCGCTGTTTGCTGAAGTAGCATTGCTGATGCTGGGATTCTGAATATTTGAAGTAAATGAATTTGGTCCCGTCCAGTTGTAGCTGGCATTTGGAATTGTACTTGCATTAAGATTAATCGTTCCATATAATTCTACAGGCGAATTGCTGGTAACGACAGGAGCGGAAGGGATTGAGTTAACAGTTACAAAAATACTGTTTGAATTTGCCGAGCATCCTGAAATTGTAACTACAGTATAATAAATTCCCGATGAGGTTACAGTAATGGCTTGTGTAGTTTGCCCTCCCGGCGACCATACATTTCCTGTGGCACTGCTCGATGTCAGAGTAACTGAATTTCCGGAACAGAATGTTGTCGGGCCTCCTGCGGTAATAGAAGCAGTTACCGACTGGTTAATAGTAAATACGGCATCGCTGATATCATAAACTGACGGATTGTTGTAATCTTTAACTCTTACTTTACAATTAGAAGAAGCAATGTTCGGAATCGTCCATGCATATATACCGCTCAGAGTATTGTAATTGCTGATAATTGTATTCCATATCACTCCGTTGTCTTTTGAATACTCAATTGTATAATAATCGGTTGTGGACGCTGAAGTCCAGGTTATATTAGTTGTTCCGCAACCGGAGAATGATTCTCCTCCGTTTGGACTAGTGACGGTAATGGTAGGATAAGAGGTTCCGATAGCGAAAGTATTGTTGCTGATATCGGATTTACAGGTATTAACATTATCGGTAATTTTAATAAGGCAATTGGTAGAAGACGCCGACGGGACGGTCCAGCTATATGAATTGGTAGCTATATACTGGTTAAATACTATATTTGTCCATGAAGAGCCGCCGTTTATTGAATAATCAATATTATAATAATTGGAAGCGCCGGTAGAAGTCCATGTAATAGTATAGTTTGAACCTATGGTCAGACTTTCTCCGCCATTAGGCGAAGTTACAGAAATAGCCGGTTCAATTGTAAAAGTATTATCGCTGACATCTGTTTTTAGAGGATATGAAGTATCTGTAACCCTTACAAGGCATAGCGTTGATGGCGTGCTTGGTAAAGTCCAATCATAAGTGCAGGTTGTGCCTGTAACGTAATAGCTGGAACTAAGAGTTGACCATGTAGCTCCGTTATTAAGAGAATATTCTATTTTGTAATAACTTGAACCGCCTCCTATAGTCCAGCGTATAGAAGTAGGGGTGCAAACGCGCCATTCTTCACTGCCCCCGTCTCCATTGGGTGAAAGTATAACCAAGCCCTGAGATATTGTAAAAACGGCATCGCTTATATCATAAGCCGACGGATTATTATATTCGCTGACTTTAATAAGACATTTATTGGAATAAGTGCCGGGTATGCTCCATGTGTAACTACCGTTATTATTTGTAACTGAAGCGACCGGAAGCCATGTTAGTCCGCTGTCAGGCGATAATTCAATTGTTACATAACTTGAATTATAATACTGATTAGTCCATGTTATTGTATAAGAAGAGCCGTAATACAATGTTTCTCCGCCATTAGGCGTATTAACTTTAGGAGGTGCGGGTGTAACGGTAAATGTGCCGTTGCTGACATCGAATTTACAGCTTGAATTGTAATCAACTACTTTAACTTTATAATTATTTCCAGGGCTGTTTGGAATTGTCCATGAATACGAATGAGCCGAAGTATTTGTTGTCAATGTATTCCATGAAGTACCTCCGTTAGTGGAATAATAAACATTGAAATATGTGCTTCCCGGGTCAGAAACCCATGTAATTGTATGAACAGTAGCGACCTGCCAGCTTTCACCGCCATCGGGTGAAGTAATAATAACATCATCATTAGGGACTATGGTAAATGCTGAATTACTCGAATCGGAAATAGAAGAAGTGTAATAATCATGAACTTTTACATAACAGCTTGTAGAGCTTAAGCTTGGAACGCTCCATGAATAGGTTGTGCTGCTTGTATTGGATACCAATGTTGACCATGAAGCTCCATTGTTAATTGAATATTTGACTGTGTAGTAGCCGGATGTGCCTGCGGAGGTCCATGTAACGGATTTTGAAGAACAACCTTCCAAATTTTCTCCCCCGTTAGGCGCTGTTACTGTAATATAAGGTGCTGCAATTGTGAAATTAACATCGCTAACATCATAAACCGCAGGATTATTATATTCGCTTATTCTCACTTTGCATTGTGATGATATATTATTTGGAACAGTCCATGCATAAGTGCCGTCATTTTCAGTAACGTTTGCTATTACATCCCACGTAGAACCATTGTTGTATGTGTATTCAATAGTAACAAAAGTAGAAGTCAGATAACCGCTTGTCCATGTAATATTTGTTGAATTCCCTACATATAATGTGGTAGCTGAATTCGGAGCAGTAACAGTGATATATGGCGGAGGCGTTGAAATGGTAAAATTTGCATCGCTGATGTCGTATATGCAACTGTTGTTATAATCAGAAACTTTTACTAATGACAGGCTTGATGGATTGTTCGGTATTGTCCATGCCTGGGTTTTAACAGTAGTATATGAATTAATCGTACTCCAGCTTGAACCGTTGTTCACCGAATAATAAACAGCAAAAGCAGTTGAGGTGGGTTCAGAAACCCAGGTAATATTTTGCGAGGTTCCGACTACCCAGTTTTCGGCGCCATTTGGCGCCGTGACACCAATATCTGTATTTTTTACCAAAGTAAACGGTGCATTGCTTGAATCTTTATAAGCGGAATTATTGTAATCATAAACCTTAATATAACAATCAGACGAATTAATGCTTGGTACAGGATTCCATGTATAGCTTGTGCTGGTTGTATTACTGATTAATGTTGTCCAGGAGGTTCCGCCATTGGTCGAATACTTCACAGTATAATAGCCCGATATTCCTGCACCGACCCAGGTAACAGATTTGGAAGAGCATCCTTTCCAGCTTTCTCCGCCATTTGGTGCCGTAACAGTAATATAAGGCATAACAATAAAGAAATTAACATTGCTGACATCGCTGACAGCAGGATTATTATATTCGCTGATTCTGACTTTACACTGCCA
>JACQWN010000505.1:0-996 GCA_016209245.1 Bacteroidia bacterium | reverse complement strand
GTCCATGTAATATTTGTTGAATTCCCTACATATAATGTTGTAGCGCTGTTCGGAGCGGTAACAGTTATATAAGGCGGAGGTGTTGAAATGGTAAAATTTGCATCGCTGATGTCATATATGCAAGTGTTGTTGTAATCGGAAATTTTTACTAATGACAGGGTTGACGGATTGTTCGGTATTGTCCATGCCTGAGTTTTAACAGTAGTATATGAATTAATAGAGGTCCAGCTTGAACCATTGTTTACAGAATAATAAACAGCAAATGCAGTAGAAGTAGGTTCAGAAATCCAGGTAATATTTTGCGAGCTTCCAACTACCCAGTTTTCGGCGCCATTAGGAACTGTGACAGCAATATCCGTATTTTTTACCAATGTAAATGCCGCATTGCTTGAATCTTTATAAGCGGAATTATTGTAATCGTAAACCATAATATAACAATTAGACGAATTAATGCTCGGTACAGGATTCCATGTATAGCTTGTGCTGGTTGTATTGCTTGTTAATGTTGACCACGAAGAACCGCCGTTTGTTGTATATTTTACAGTATAATAGCCCGATATTCCTGCACCGGTCCACGTAACAGATTTTGATGAGCAGCCCTTCCAGCTTTCTCCGCCATTTGGTGCCGTAACAGTAATATAAGGCATAACAATAAAGAAATTAACATTGCTGACATCGCTGACAGCAGGATTATTATATTCGCTGATTCTGACTTTACACTGCCATGATACAGTATTTGGAACTGTCCATGAATAAGTGCCGTCATTTTCCGTTACATTAGCGAGCACATTCCAGGTAGTGTCGTTGTTATAAGAATACTCTATAGTTACAAAGCTTGAGGTCAGATAACCGCTTGTCCATGTAATATTTGTTGAATTCCCTACATATAATGTTGTAGCGCTGTTCGGAGCGGTAACAGTTATATAAGGCGGAGGTGTTGAAATGGTAAAATTTGCATCGCTGATGTCATATATGCAAGTGTTGTTGTAATCGGAA